>CAZYSS010000013.1:0-28541 GCA_964649845.1 uncultured Oscillospiraceae bacterium | reverse complement strand
GATGGGATGGCCACAAACGAACCTTAGTGATAATATTATTCTTTATCTGTTCGTCAGAAATTCCGTCTTTTAAATAGATACATTTTTTAATTTCCGCGGGTAGACCATTATTTTTTCTAGTTTCATAATATTTTCTAAAAAAGCTTATCGCGTTTGAAATATGAAGCTCTCCATTACCACTATCACACTCCAACAATGCCAAAATCAGTACGGCTTTATAGGAATATGACATTTTCATATTTTTACAATATGTTATAAACTCACGAGCTTTTGATACCCCATTAAGCGATGGGGTGTATATATGCCCTTCAGAATTATTTTCATTTCCTTTAATTGATACCTTTTGAGCTATTGTGGTCGATATGCTTTTTATTCTGTATATCGCAGATGTATCATTATCTACAAAATATTTTCGAATTTCATTTTTTAACAAGTTCTCAAGGTAGTCGATATTGATATTTTGCAATGATAATTCTTGCTGTGTTCCAGACATATTAATAATATAATCAAAGGCTTCTTGCGATAAAGGTCTAACAGAACTTTGCCATGGTGGATTTATGCTGTTTCTAACTGTTTCATATCCCAACTGTTCTATATATCCTCCATCTGGAAGGTATATAGAAACTTTTTTCTCAAACTTTCTACAATTAATCAAATCCGCATAATAATTCTCACCATCGGTAGTATATATTTTTCCAATAGTCCCTACTCCAAAATAATATCTATGTTCTTTATTCTGCCTATTCCCTTGATAATAGATAAAAATATCACCTTCATGTAATTGATTCTTATACCTAGCCGGGTAATGATAGACTTTAAAAAGTTCATCTTCATATGTTGAATTACTATCTACTTTTTGAGAAAGAATTACATACATATTTACTCTCCTTATCTCTCACACAGTTCTTGGAAAAATCCTATTTTTGAATCTTCAAGTGTACCTACTATAACACCTCTATCTAATAATCTGTTACCATTTTCACAACAAGTTTCCGGTAATATAGCGCAATTATGACAAGCTGACAAATTACATGACTCTGGCCCCTGTCCCAAAGATTGAATACACACTGGATCTGATGAACACCAAGCAGCATTTTGAATAGCTGATTTTATTGTATTCTCTATTCGATCTTTTTCGCCTTGTCGCACAAGACCACCCAAAGAACCTTCAGAGTCACCTGATGCTGTATAAACAAGAACCCCATACATTTCATGTTCATTTGTTGTTTTTTCGCAATATATTCGCTCTCTAATAGATGAGCTACCGTATCCACATTCAAAGCTAAGCTGATTAATTAATAAATGTGCGAAAGTATGTATTGCTACGAACTCTGGCTTTAATTCCCCTGGAGAACGTTTGCTAAATTTAGCTTTGTTATATGATTCACTCAATCCTTTTATTCTGTTTACAACCTCAGGCATTTCAGCCCACTTTTGCAATGTTTCTTTATTAAATTCGAAGAATATTCCTTCGCCATTAACTTGTATTGCGGGTAACCAGCTAGCTGATCCCTTCCTAAGCATCTTTTTACTTTCCGAAATAGATATGTCTCGTGGTTCTATTCGAGAAAACCCCACAAATGCACGCGTCTCTTGTAATTTATGTACAAGTGATATGCTCTTGAAATATTTGCTTATTATCGGATCATAAATTTCTATTGGATAATTTACAGAATGAAATTCCTGTGCATCACTTCCGCTATTTTTAATGAGGACTTTATATTCTGCCAATCGATATTCATCTTCAGTCATACTCTCATTAACATCCATTATTGCACTCATGCCGTTACTTTTTCTTACAAATGCTTCATAAAGTTCTACTTCATCCACATTATATTGCTTTGCCAAGAATTCAATAATTGTTCTGTTTAAATCGCCATTAATTCTATTAGAATTCAAAGTTTCGTAATTATTTTCAACAATACCATGAATAATCGCAGATTTTTGATCATCATCTGTAGGTATATAAATCGAACTTCTAGTATCTGCAAACCATACATTAGTGGCACCTCTAAGTACCACTCTTACATCGGTATTTCCACAATCTTCATGTTCTTCTCCCTGCCAAGGTTTATATCCTCTACATTTGTATCCTATTTTAATTAATGCCTTTGGTTTAGTCGCTCCTGCCATATTTTTTTTTGCACCACATGTACATTCATAATATACGCCTGTTAATGCGGCAGATGCACCACCAGTACTTCTTCTTATTTTGCAAGTATCCGGATTATATACACGTCCTGTTCCCTCATGTAACCATTCAGCAACGGGAAAATCATCTATATGGCCTTCTGGGCAAATAACAATAAATCTTTCTGGAATAAGCTTTCTCTTATGTTTACTACTAGGATCACACTTTCTGCCATTAGGCCATGGGTAGCAATCACATGTGGGCTGTTTCTGATACAATGTGGTTTTTTCCATTGATCCACAAAAAGGGCAATAATGCCATGTTGGAAATCTTACCGCTGGTATTTTCAACATACTATTAAATTTATCAACATTGGCTTCTCTAAAATCTGGCGGCCATCTCAACTCTTGTACACCAAGTCTTTTCTGTAAACGCTCATCTTTTATTAAAAAAGCATTTTTATTTTTGTAACGCCACATATCTAAGCCTGCAATCATCAATGACTCATCATTTGGAAAAGGAACAATAGCCCCAACTCCCCAAGGCCCTATCAATGAGCTTCTTCTCATAGGTTTCTCTGTATAAGCCATATTATTCCTCCAATATTACATATTCATTTTGAATCACTTCTGCCTCACACGAAGCATCTACATTTCGCATAGATGTCGGCGTTTCTATTCCTTGTTCGCCCCATGCCACATTTCTATGACTTCCTGCTGAAAACATTAATGGCACATCATTGGTATATGACCAATCTTTATTGTAAGAAGCGCTCCATTTTTTAGGATTCCAGTTTCTCCACTTTTTCATAATATCTTTTATATTATTTATTGTGTTCTCATATTCATCAGAATCCACATCATCCACACGTTTTGATATTATATCTTCGACATATGCTATCATTTCTTCATTTGGAAAGCGAGGCGGATCTTGATTGAATGTTTCATTGCCCTGCAGACGCATTAGCCCTATCATTATTGCATGTAAAGCTCTTTTTCTAACCGGAGAAGAAAATGGAGTTACACTTGTTGGTTCTACATTGCAATAGATTCTAGCATGATAAGACTTGAATTGTTCATAGTGAGATTTATCTCGAGGTCTGCCTGGTCTATACAGCACAAAAACAACTCCTGGTGCATCCTTTGAATTACGACCCACACGGCTTGTTGCCTGTATATATTCAGATGTAGTTTTTGGTTGTCCTGCTACAGTCATCAATCCCAATCTAGGAACATCCAATCCCACAGAAATCATATTTGTAGCCAAACAAATATCAATCGGTCTATTTTGAACTTTCCCATCTAATCCCTTCGCAGGAGGATATTTTATATCAAGATTGCTCAGACTGGATGTTACTTCACTGCCTGAAATACGACTAGTTAACTCTTCATCTCTCCAAATATATCTTCTTTTTTCCCTGTATTCTTCCAAACTGCTTCTTTCATGCTCATGTCTTCTTTTATACATTACATCTAGATGCTGATCTATGTCTGCCCTAATCCATGTAGATGCTTGTCCTAATTCTCTAATACTGTTAAAATATCCTACATTTGTCCAGTATGGATCTCTATCTTTTTCATTAGAAACCTCTATAGCTTTTGCAGCATACAAAAGAGAAGAAAACAATCTGATTAATGTTGTTGCATCAGATGATGAACCCGCAGCGAGAACACCTACATATAATCTACCATTTGAATCTTTGTCTTCTTTAGCAAAGAAAGAATCTCCTGCATCAAGTCCTGATGGAGGAAATTGAAATACATCTTCTTTTTCACATCCATAAAGAGCATGACACTGTTCTTTAGCTCTACTAATTGTAGCCGTAGATGCTATTATTTTAGGTTTAATCTCTCCTGATTGTGTCCTAAATGTGCACAATTCACTAATCATTGTTTCATAATGTCCCACCATCGAACCCAATGGTCCTGAAATAAGGTGTAACTCATCTTGAATTATCAAATCAGGTGTTGTAAGCTTCTGACCATTTATATAGCCAAAAATTGGCTGTGCCTCTGGTTTAAATGGTAACATAGCAAATTTATCTACAGTTCCCAATAGTAAAGTAGGTGTTTCATTATAAATATTATCATCAACAACATGCAATGGTAAATCTACTTCAGAATAATGGCAATGCTGCTCCGTGTTACTGCACCTAAATACTATCTTTGCTTTCTTACGAGGACCAACTATCTTTTTATAGCCTTTAACCTCCTGCATCTTACCATTTTGAACTGGTCCCATTTCTGCACCACACCAAGGACATTTTAAAATGACAAATGGATTTTCTTTTTCACCTTGAGTTAGCTTTTCATATTTTTTAACAGCATCTTCCATTTTATTAGGAGTAGTGTCTCCACCTACCCATAACCCTATTGAAATCCTGTTACTGCCAAATAATTCTTCGTTTTTACTGCGAATATAATCACACGAACATATCATTGCTGCAGCTCTCTGATATTGCTGTGCTGTCAACAATCTAAGTGTATATCGCATTAAAATAGCTGTACCCTTATCTTCTTTATTCAGTAATCTTCTAACAAAAATTGTATATGCTGACAATCCTAAATAAGCTTCTGTTTTACCGCCGCCTGTTGGAAACCAAATTAAATCTACTATTTCTCTTTCATTACAATCCTTGTCATACATAGATTTTAAATTCATTAGTATGAATGCAAGTTGGAATGGTCTCCATTTACCATATCGACTCTTATCTCCACACCAAGTATTATCATCCTCGACATCAGGAATTGGTACAGGATTCACTAATCCAAGTACATTGCTATCAATAATTTCCCATCTTTTAAGTGGCAAGTTATAGTGAAGCTGCTGCATTATCATTGCCAAATTCATATATTGAAATGCTATTTTTACATTTTCATTAGATTCTAGCAAATCAATCCCTTTTTCCATACGTGACAAGCATTCTTCACAATTCTTAATATGTTTTCCTGCTGTTTCCAAGTAAATATCTGATAATTTTACTTTAGAAACTTTCAAAGAATTAATCCATTCTCGATATTTTGAGCACATCAATCGAAGCTCTTCAATAGATTCTTTAAAATCACCTAAAGGGCTCATTTTAATCATATCCAAAGATACTCCATCGATCTTGCTCGGGACAATAGGTTTTATTTCATGTTTAGGAAATACTGATGTTGAAATCCAACTTACTATTTCGGTTTTATCATCCCAATCCGCTGAACATCCATGACCGATAGCATAATTATGAACATCTCTATATAATAATTGATTAGATTTATAATCTTCATCAGTAGTAATTCTTTGAGATTCTACTATCGGAGAAAAACCAAGTTTAGATTTCAGAATAAACTTAGTTTGATAAAAATTATTATCCTCACCTTTTTCTTTTGTATTTTCCAAAGTAAAGGTGTAGATTAAATCAGAACCTTTACTATACCTATATGTAATATCAATCTGGAGACCAGAATTATTTACTCTAAGTTTCTCTATTCTTTTTTCTGCATTGGAAAGGGTAACTATCTTATCTTCATTATTCCAAACAATCGGTCGTCGTAAATATTTATATTTATTATATTTAGAAGTTTCGTTTTTATATGGCAATTTTTCATATGTTGCTGCCGAAACTTCTATTTTTATATCATCGCTTGGCTTTATAGCTACAGTTAAGCTTATTGCTGATTGGTGATAAGCATTAGATCTATTAATAAACTCTTCAGCTTCTTCCAAAAATTCACTTCGTTCAGAAGTTGTATGCGATGATTCACTCTCTAATGTTTCATTTTCATCTAACTGCCATTCTGGCTCTATACTATTTATCGAACTATCTGTATCCGTAGTAACTGTTTCAGCTGGATATAGAACTCCCGCAATATATCTGATATGCGGAGGATCCGAAACCAATATTTCTTCTCCATTATCTTGTAGCAGGCCTTCCCATTCTATAGGATCAGGGCCGATAAATTCTCGCTCAACAAATTCTACTAATTGATTTCTTCTATTGTCGGTCATTGAAATAACCTCCTAAATAAAATCTCATTATATTCTTTCGCTGCTTTTTCCGATTCAAATATATATAAACCCGAACGAGCTCTGCTTAAACCGACATACATCAATTTTTCTTCAGAAAATCCATCTACATCAACCATAATAATTACTTTATTTTCAAGGCCTTTGTATGATTGTATAGTGCAGAATGATATATGTGTCTTATCATGCACGGAATAATTTCTAATATCATAACCCTCAAGTTCATTGACAACTGAATTTTCTTTCTTATATGGCGACAATATTGTGATATCTCCCGGATATATATTTTCAGTCTTGAAAGAATCCAGTAATGTTTTTAATTTTTTTATCTGATCGTCAGAGTCTTTCCATGTTATGTATTGAACCGGAGGTCCATCTACCTTAGTCCAAAGTTCACTTGGTGCTTTAAACCCTGTTACTGTTTCAATTTCTTTACAAATAGGTTTTGTATTTCTACAGTTAACTTTAAGTTTAAAGTTTATAAACGCCCCATAGTCTTCGAGCTTATCACGTATTTCTGAAAAAGAATAATCCAAATAAATGGCTTGTCTTGAAAAATCTCCAAACATAGTCCATCTACCTCTACTAAGCCCTTTTTTCAAATAAGTATCTATAACCCTCAAATATGAATCTGTTATAACATCTTGAGCTTCATCTATAATTATTTTATCAAATGGTATAAATGAATCGTCTTTTGCCATAACAGCTGCTGTTGGTAATTGTTTTTGATAATATTGCTGTACTAGGTTATTGTCTATTGGAAACGATGGTAGTATGCCAGCATCTTTACTTACTTGTGTCATAAACTTATGAATTGTTCCAACATAATTTGGTTTTAATTCTTCATCTACATTTTCAAAATATTCTGATAGCCACTCAGCCAAATTAGCATTAAAACAGAATAACGCAATCTTTTCTCCCCTAACAACAGATTTTTTAGCCTCTTCTATTGCTATTAAAGTCTTTCCGGTTCCTGCTGGTCCTTGAATAAGACATCTTGGATTATCATCAAGTTGATCCAAACAGTCATATTGCTCTTTTGTTAATTTTATAAGTTCCTCATCTGCATCCCTTAATTGGGCACTAATAGCCAATGCATAGTCAAAATCGCCCCTTAAAACACTTAATAAATATCTTATATCTTCTGTTCTTGGCAATTTGTCTTTTTTTAGTGGGCCATATACCTCTTCCCAACGATTTTTAGACCCCTTGAATAAACGTTCAATGAATGCTTTAACATCTTTTTCGTCTCTAGCGTCAAAAATCTGCCACTGTTCTTCTTCTATTCCTGATGCAAAATAATTTATATCCGGAAACATCACACCATATCCAAAGAAAACTTTTTCTAGATATTTATGATTAAAATCCAATCTGTTTCTTATCGCTGAAACTATATTAAAAACACCGTCTTTAGCTTGCTCAAATGGTCCACGTGATTTGCTATCTGTTTTCCCATGCCTGTTAGTAAAATACCATATTCCATTTTCGCGCTTAACTCTTCCACCTTTCACTTCCAGCGCAAACAGCCCCATATTAGGGGCAAGCACAAAGAAATCTACTTCACCAAAAATCACGCGATTATGTGTTGTTATTCCCAAAGAATGTAGAACAATCCAATCTTCAGTTCCAGGGGCTTCTTTAAACCAATCAAATATCTTTCTTTCTGCCGGTGATTTGACCGATGGCGAAATCACAGATGGCACCATTATAGCCATAACAATCCTCCTATTTATTCGGAAATTAATCTGTTGGTATCTGCGATATCAACTATTACCGGAGTGCCAATATCAATAATCTTTAAGATTTTCACATTACCAACCCCATCAATATACATTTCAATAGGGTTCCATATGTTGAAAGGATCTATTTCTCCATATTCTCTTAAAGATTCTACTATTCTGTTTCTCAGCATCTCTGATATAACTTTTCCCGCTCTAACATGCGCTGTTTTTACAGTTTGCGCAGCATCGAATATATCGTCCAACAGTTCCATAAGAACGGTACTTTCCGTTACTTTAGCTATGCATTCCATATCCTCTTTGCTCTGCGGTGCGATAAATTCATCATCGTTAAGCCATCTCAATACTGTCGGATATCCTCTTGTACATCCTGCTCGCTGAAGACGTTCAAATATTTGTTCTTCTGTATTGAATAATTTCTCAATATCTAATGCTTCTTTCCATTTATGAGCACTTTCTCTCAATCCAGACATTCCTGAGTTAGATAAAATAACATCTGCTAACTCCCTTACGATATCTTTAGAAGATTCCCTTACTACAACAAAATCTCCAACACTTAACTCATCTGGCAAAATATTTTCTATATTACTTCCTTCATTTAAAATGATGTCACTTGCCGAAATAATCTTATGTCCTGTTCTATAAAATGCAAAATAACCTCCAATATAGTTTATTGGTATTGCTTCTACTGTTTCATTTTCTGGACGAGTTCCCCCTCGTGCAGTATATTGACGATATTTGTTTTCACGCAAAACAAGTTCAATTTCATTAAGTTCATCCAATTGTTCATCAATGACAACTACTTCTTCTTTTTCATCGAATCTTTCAATCTGAACACTGATACCGCTTTGAGCAAAAATATTTTTTATAATGCGCTTATTTTCAGAATTATGCAGAGATGAATTCCATTTATTGTCATCATATCTTTTCCATCTGTTTTCATAGTCATATAACAAAACTGTATAATTAGCAGTGTTAAAACTATATAAAATCTTACGCATAATGGCACGCTTCAACCAGCCAATAACTATTACTGAATCGAACCTATTACTTTCACCTGAATAGAATTCAGCTGGAGATAAGACCTCAAGGTCAATATTCAATCTGTTTTCATTGCACCAGTTATTCCAATACTCATAGATTCTTCGTTTATCAGCATTCTCAGGCATTACAATACAAACAGAAGTATTTTTGAATTCGACTAAGCATTCGCACATCATACTATGTTTATCAAATTTATATTCTGTTGATAATATTTTCGACAAAGCATTAATAATAAATTTATAATCAGAATATGTATCTGTGGAAATGAAGTGTTTTTCATTTTCTAATAGAGCTTTGCATTCATATAATTTCCCTGCAAATGCGCTCGTTTCTTCCGGCTTAAAATAAATTGTTTCTCGCAATGCAGTAAATGACAATCCATATAGCATATCAAATATTTTCATCATTTCAGGAGACTGTTCCTTTGATTCGGAACGATGAGAAGATAGAAGCCTAAACACTTCTCCGATTTCCTTGCCTGATGACTTTAAATATTTTACATTTCTATTTGCACAATTAGAAACCTTTCTATTTATTAATGAGTCTCCTTCAGAATATAGTTCTTTAGTAATACTACTCTCATTCCATCGCCATATATTAAATCCTCTATCTTCAAAAGGTTGCAAATCAAAAGAATTAACTACGTCTGTTACACAAGTTATAGGTACATTTAATTGTAATAATTCATTTAATGCATCTAATTGTGAGCTTAAAGCATTCGCGTTTGAAACATCTATAATAACAGACTGTATTGGATGTCCCTTTTCCTTTAGTGCAACCACGCTATATAAATCAGATGCCAAAACTATAGCCGGGGTTCCTGATAATTGCCCAGAAGATATATTCTTGATGTTACCACTATAATCAACATTGCCAATTAAAACATAATCTGTTATTTTCTTTTCGCCTATTGTGCATTCTGAAATAAGTTCTTTTGTGCTACCTACCGGTGTCATATACACAATCGAACTATCCATATGAGTCTTGTAATCTGACAACACTTTGAAAAACTTTTCATCAGTGGACAACCCATAATATTTAGCTTCTATAGCTCTCTTTTCCTCTATATATGTCTTATAGGGACTAATTCTTCTTTTTGTATTTGTATATTGAAAAAGTGGGAAAATTTCAATACGATTCTCCACAGTCATTCCATCTGCAAATTTTATAACCATTCTCTTTTCATTATTGACTTCTTTATTCTCCACAAACTCTACAACAGAATTGCCGCACTTCAATTTATCACCAGGCTTAAATGTTGAAGGATCATATGTGTGATCTATTCTGCCATCAGATATGTTATGCAACAGCTTTATAATTGTGAATATAAAAGATGACTGCAATCTTTCTGGAAAAACAATTATATTATTCTTTCCTTCAGTCCTCTGTAGATTATCCAATAATAAGACACTGGCTTTTACAATTTGAGGAACCCCGCATGTTTTTTGGTCCTCAATAGACAAAGTTATACTATCCCAAGCATTATGTTCAAGTAATAACTTTTTAACATATTCCGTCCAATTTAACATAGGCGTCCCTCCCTATTTTTATTTTTGAAACCCTTTTTCTGTTGCAGCTTTATATGCTTTAATTGCATGGGTAGCTTGTTTAACAGTAGGTTCATTTCCTTTACCTACAATACGCCCAACAGAGAATAACAAACTTCTTTGCCAAGATTGAAAGTTATTTGTTTCCTTCGCCCATCTAGATAAAGCAAACCATGTTTCTGCAGAAATATTACACACTTCTTTAATTATTTCTTTTTCTGAATTTGTTAAAGATTCAATGCTGGATTCTGGTGTTTTTATGGCTGCTGTTGGTCTTTCTACAGATATTAATTCATCTTTTAGTTCATCACTAATATCATAATCATAATCTTTTATAGTTAGCCAACATTTCTCTTTTTTGCACCATTCACTCACGTTTGCTCCACCTGGTGGATTAACAATTAACTGTTGCACAAACTTGGATACTTCTATAATCTCTCTTTCTAAAGCAGGCGTTAATCCCTGCTCTTTCCATATTTTTTCAAGATTTATCCTTTGAGCCGTTTTATTAGATAAGTACGCTAAAGTATATGTAACTATATTAGCTCTATAACCGCCATATTGCTGTTGTTGAACAAGTTTTTCAGTTCTTCTAAATAAAATACATTTAGCAATTAAGTTATAATAGTAATTTTCGTCTGGAATAAAACCCTTTCGCTCTCCTAATCTAACCATAAATTTTCTAAAGTTCTTCTGTGCCCCCTCACTCACCCAATGCGGTAGCTGATCCCAAGTATTCTCATACTTGGCCAAATCCGTCTTGGTAAATAATGGGTGCACCTCTTTATACTCTTTTTTACGTTTTGGTGTTGATTCTCTAGAAAGCATGTCTGCATACTGTCCACGAGCTCTTTCATAAAACCAGTTTTGCGGTTTCATTCCGCCTATTGCAGGAGCCCATATAGTTCTGGACAAGTCCTCAATTTTTCTATGGAAAGGATCATTAGCCGAAAAGTCTGCAACTTGAATTTTATTCTGTGTATTAGCATAGGTTGATATTCTAGGCACAATTTCATCCATATCATCAGCTGAACTAATTACAGAAATTTTCATTTGCACAAACACTTTTGACAGATCTGCCTCAATTTTTTTATCATATTTTGCATTAAAAATTGACGCCGTTGTCTGACCGCCGTTAACTATTTGCATATCTCGAATCTTTTTTATTGACGGTTTTCCGTTTTCATCCCTAACTATATCTACACTTTCCGCTGTAACTGATATGCCGTTATTGTATGCTAAAAACATGTCTGGTTCGTCTTTTAGAGTATCTCTTATACCTTTATTTACAGCACCTTTAACCTGTAAAAAAGAACGGACATTTTTTTCAAGTAATCTATCCCTATGTTCATTGTATAAGTTCGCAAGTAAATCACCATTTATAATTGCCAAATACACACTATACTTATCACTTGTTGTATTCTCGATACAAGGTATAGTAATATTGAATTTCTCTTCAAAATCAATTTCTATGGTTTCACGCATTTTACCTGATGTAACACATCGATAAAGCCTATCAATATCCCATATGGAAAATGTTACTTCTGCATTTCCTAATGCAATTGATTTGAGAGGAATCGGTTTAACTAAACCATTGGTTAAAGCACATATTCTTACATTTTTAATTGTGTTCTTGTTCTGAAAAAGCGTGATTGCAAAATCATATGTATCATTATCTTTTTCAAAAGATTTATATAAATCACTGATGGCTTTGTGATAAATCTGTACCGCTCTCTTAATTGCAGCCTCTACTTCCGTTTGTGAAACTGATTTTGGTACATCGCTATCAGAGTAAATACTTACAAAAATATCTACCGACTCTTTATCTTCTGAAACAGCATACGCATTCATCTGCAGTCCATATCCCCTAAAAGGACACAATATAGGACTTTCCACCTCTCCTGCATCTTCCAAATATTCAAGCATAACAGATGTTAAAAAATCTTCTGTAGTCCAACCACTTGTATCTGCATTTACAGAGAATTCTATTTCATCTTTAAAACTTTGATAAAATTCATTTATCGTTTGATTATTCTTCATACATCAACCTCTACATATTTTTTCATAATCGCTTTTGCTATATTGAACGATAAACATACCGGAACAGCATTTCCTATCTGCTTATATGCCAATGTTCTGGACGGTTTATTTGTTGTAGATTCAAAATAATAATTATCCGGGAATGTTTGAATCCTAGCTGCTTCTCTTGGAGTAAGCGAACGATTTTGATTTACATCAGGATGAATATAATAGTGTCCATCTCTGGCAATATGTGCAACTATTGTTTGAGAATATGATAAATCTCCTGCTACAACTTTAAATCTATCCAAAAAAGACTTTGTGTTCTTATGTGTTTGTAATCTCTCCGGTAAATCAGTATATTTTATTCGCGCTTTTCTGTCATTCCAAGCTTCAACTACAATCCTATAAATCTCTAAATCCTGTGGTTTATTAGGGCGAGATTGATGAAGTGTTACGGTTTCATAATCAAATTCTTTTATCTTTTGGTCATACAAGTATTTACCTGCATAATGATTAGTCTCAACTGGTTCATTAATTCCTTCACCTGCACGTATAAATGGCAAATCTTTTAATACCTCGTTAACTGTATATATATTTTCTATTTTAGGTATTTTAGGATAAAAGTCTTTTATTTCTTCACTGCTGCCAATCAATATAACTCTACGTCTATTTTGTAGAACACCATAATCTGAAGCATTTAAAACTTCATATTCTGTAGCATAACCGCATTCTTTAAATAATTTTCGCATTTTATCAAAATGTAATTGACCATCCTCATCTTTAGCAGATAGCAAACCTACTACATTTTCAAATACAAAATATTTAGGCTTATATTTTTTTAAGAACTCAGCATACAATTTGTAAAGATAATTTCTTTTATCTCCCACCATCTTATTTTCATCTCTAGATCGTCCTGCTACAGAGTAAGCTTGACATGGTGGCCCTCCAACAATGAGATCCAGTTTCTGTCCATTTAAAAACTTATCTATTTTCTTGAAAATATCAGGTATAGTATCTTCTGATATTTCATATTGCAAAACGGAATCTATAATCTCTTCAGGAATATTTTGGTAAAAGTTTTCACGAGTAATTTTTCTTTTTAAATAATCATCATATATATTTAATCTATCATTCTCCTTAAGCCAATGATACGCTGCCCTTGTTCTCAATGTATAACAAGCAGCTATATCCATTTCAACATGTGCAACAGGTGTAAATCCTGCACGGATAAAGCCTTCTGATAAACCTCCAGCTCCCGCAAATAAATCCAAATAATTCGGCATAATTAACTCCATTTCTTAGACTAGTCTTGTATTACTTCGATAATATCCTCTATTTTACAGTCCAATGCTGTACATATTTTCTCTAATGTTTCCGTATTCATATGTCCATTATTCCGCATTTTTGTTATCGAAGAAGAGCTAATTCCAGCTTTTGTGCATAAATCTTTTTTCTTCATATCTCTGTCAATTAATAGTTTCCATAGTTTTTTATAACTTACTGCCATAATTAATACCTCTAAAATAAAAAGCACTCTGTTGTAACAGAGTGCTTTCACGCTGTCACAAACAACACTTGCCAGCGTTGTATATAATTTTAACACTAAGCAGTTGAAATATCAATAAAATTGATGATTTCGCAATGTTTTTGACGAGTTTTGATGTAAACTCACTTAAACTTATATATTAATCACTATTTTTCGCTTTTTATTGGCCAAATTATAGAACGTATATGCTCCGCCCAAATTCCTTCTCATATATGCCACAACATAATCAGATTTATCAATCATCCACTTATTGCGCCAAGAAATTGCATATTTAGGGTGTACAAGTTCTATACCTTCCGGCAACAATGTATGATTATCAAACATTTCATTTTTCTTCGGCATATATGCCAGCACAACATAATATTTAATTGAGTATATTTCTGCCAATGCCCTCAGTACATTGGCAACCATATAATCAAAGTTACCGTGATTACCTACATAAAATGTTGTCACACCTTTATTTTCAATTAAATCTACAAGGGTCGATTTTATAATCGGCTCTATTTCTTTTGGGGCATTTGCATGACCAAAGAATGTACATACCATAACTTACACCTCTTTTGTGCGATATATCGTAAATTATATCACCCAAAAAGAAAATATGCGATATATCGCACACGATTTATCGCATATTTCGGTAAACTTTTATTAATGATAAAAGAGAGGTGGTTGTGCATGACAGTAAAAGAAGCGGTTGAAAAACGCATTATCCAGCTATGCGATGAACGCGGCATTGCTGTAAATGCCCTCGCCAACATCTCCGGTGTTACACCATCAACTATTTACAGTATGCTTAATTCCAAAAGCAAAAATCCCGGCATTGCATCCATTAAAAAGATTTGTGATGGTTTGGATATCTCTGTAAGAGAGTTCTTCGACAGCGATTTATTTGACGATTTGGAGCAGGAAATTAAATAATTACAGGCTGTGTTTTATAAAAACATGGCCTTATTTTTTCGCTATTTTTCAGTTAAAAACACCATTTTTTAATTTTCACAAAATTTTCACAAAAAGTCCTTCCACCTCAAGGGCAAAAAACGGGTTAAAATTTTTTCTTTGAAATCAACAATTATCTATATTGTCTCAATTTACACTTCGAGCATGAAATTCTCTAAATTATAAATTTTTAGCTGTAAATACCCTAGTTTTTCCATTTTTATTCGTAAAGTGTTTATAAACATATCTATGATAACAACCACCAATGAGTATATTATCCATAACGCCCAAAATAGTCAAAAAATGCTTTCCACCTCAGACCCCTAAAAACGGGTTAATTTTCGGATTCAGCCATTTGACAGCAGTTGACATAACAATTTATAATATAGGCAACTTTTATTTTAGTTCCTATAGCTGAGGTTATAGGGCCCACAGGTGCTCGGCACTATTAACTGGATATCTCTCGACAGATATCTAACACTGGACGACTTATTTGTATAAGTGCGTCCTTTTTTATTATCAGGATTAATCCCTGACCAACATTTGTTTAAAAGGGATTAATACCTGGAGATTGGTATTAATCCCTTTATTTTTATATAAAGGAGAATAAAAATGAAAAAGTACCAATTCAAAACAAAAAATGAACTGCATCACGCTGCGGCGATTGAAATATTGCCGAACAGCACAATCCTGTCATTCCTTCCGATGACAGATTGGGATGCAGCCGGTGCTCAAATATTAGGAGAAGATATTTCTGCATCGAAAACCAAATTATTGATGTTCTTAAAGGATGCAATGGTCAGGAGGGGCTGATATGAGTGAAATCTTAGATTTTATTGTTAGTACAATTATTGATTTATTCGTTATTGGCTCGTTCGCACTGTCAATGCGGGAACTATACAGGAAAGGGGCTGTCTTATTGGCATGTATACTAGGAATCGTATACAATGTTGCAATAATGATTCTTACAGTTTCCGGACCTAGAATAACTTTTATAGCTGCATCAATATTATTTATTACTTTTACAGTTAAACTTATATCGCATAAGCTTTAACTCGGAAGGCGTTCTGAAAAGAACATAACAGACAGTTCCCGAAGGCACAGTCGGTTGTCAAAACCGATTTGTGCCGCAGAACTGTACATTAAAATCTGTGGGTAACTCAAACACCCGTTGGCTGCAATGCCTACTAGAGAGAAAGTTTCAGGTCTCCCCCTTTGATTCTCAAACGTGAGAAAAAAGACTGTTCACACACAGAAGACATCAGAAATGGTGTCCTGTGTGTGTGAACAGTCAAAAACACAATTAAATAACAGCAATGGCCTGCTCGTTCAGACGGGTGCGGAATTACATTACCAGTAAATTCAAGTACTATTTGTAAACGAAGGGGGAGACATTGCTATGAAAAACAAATTTTATTATTTTTCCTGCAATCTGAATAACAGCAATTACATTATTCGCTCCCGCTTTCTTACAGATAGTTATCTGTGAGTTAATTTCTTGAAACAAATGCCGGATTTCCGTCCGCGCCATGTCGGGGACTATGTATATGAGCTTCTCGATAAAAGAAAAATGAAACGATCAGAGTTTTGCAAACGCGGAAATATACCTAATGGAACGGCAGCAAGATTGTTCCATCCTAAATCTCCGCGAATGGGACATGATTTGTATGTTAAAACTTGTATATTGCTGAAGCTGAACGAAGAAGAAAGAGAAACTTTAAAACGTATCGCTTTTCCACATGAAGCTCTTATGGAATATATTATAGATAACAATATGAGTCATAATGAAGCTGACTATTTATTTGAGGAATTAAAACTTCCATTACTGTTTTCTTCCAAAAAAGATAAATAGCGCAGACAGCAGCCCAAGAGTACCGCCTTATCATAGGCGGTACTTTTTTTGTGCAATTTTTAATAGCATAACAAAATTAATTATTATAACATAACCATTCTGCAAAAGTGGTCCAAAAATGGACCCAATTCAGCAAAAAATTGCTGTAGAATACAGCCAAGGTTAAAGTTGCAACGGAACCTGAAACAAATCAAACCAATCAATTTACAGAAAAGGTGATAAAAGTGAAAACCAAAATTTTAAATTCAATGAAAACAACCGGCCTTGCTCTTGCCGGTGTGGCTACAGCAGTAGTGCTGAATATAAACATTGCCTATGCATCGGTGGCAGCTATGCTCGATCCCGTTTTTCTTATGATAGAGTCAGAGCTGCTGATAATCGGCAAAAGACTTTGTGTGGCTGCAATCATCGGCTGCGGCATCAAATACGCTTTTGCAAGTGACGCTCAGAGTGCAAAAAACGCAAAGGACTGGGGTATAAGAATTCTGCTTGGGCTTCTCATTATGATACTTGCCACAGACATCGTACCTTTGTTTTCAGATATGGTTACCAAGGCATAACAGCAGACAACTGAATTTAAAAAACGTTACAGCTTGCAGCCGCATCTGTAAACAACCAACATTTTTCAATCACAGAAAAGGAGAAATCTCATGATTACTATTAGAGATCTTAAATTCGACAACAATTCCCTCGGCGAACAGAAACTTCTGGTGGATGTTATCCCTGCATACGAGTACAACAACGGCGTTAAAACAGATAAAATCGGCAGTCACCGATATGTTGTTGCTCTGCCTGCTCACGGCCTCAGAAAACTGAGCGTAAAGATTGACGGCGATAAACTTATGGAAAAACCCGAGGGCTTTGTGGAGGTCAATTTCAGCGGCCTCGAAGTGAAAGCGTATGAAAGCAATGGCAAAGCCAATCTTTCTGCTAAAGCTACCGGCATTTCTTTGGTTAATAAAAAAGCCTAAATAGTCGGGCCGCCGAGGCACGATCCGGCTTCAAAACAACACTTTGTTTTGAACGACCCCGGTCGCGCGGAGGCGGCCCGCTTCCATAAGGGTTAGTATTACCCTTATGGAAGCAAATGTAGCAGTAGCAAGAAAGGAGATTTAACCATGAATGACAATACCCAGTCACGCAAATGGTTTCTGACAATTAACAATCCCAAAGAACACGGGTTTGACCATGAAAGGATTATCGCAACGGCAAGTCTTTTTCGCCCCAGGTATTTCTGTATGGCTGATGAGATAGGTGAGCAAGGAACATATCACAGCCACGTTTTTATCTATTCTGAATCTCCGATGCGTTTTTCTACTATGAAAAACAGATTTCCCACAGCAAATATTAAAAAAGCTTTGGGAACTGCACACGAAAACAGAGACTACATAAGAAAAGAAGGTAAATGGGAAGATACCAAAAAGAGTGAAACCTCCGTTGAGGGAACTTTCTATGAATATGGCGATATTCCCTCTCCCAAGGAAGAAAACAATCCAAAGATGTACAAGCTTATTCAGGATGTAAAGGACGGCTTAACCACTACAGAAATTATAGATGATTCACCGTCTTTTGCATTTAAGGTGAGGGATATTGATGTGCTGCGTGAGACATACACCTCTGCTGAATTCAAATCAAAATTCAGAGATATGGAGGTTATCTATCTGTACGGTGCATCGGGAACGGGCAAAACAAGCAGCATTTTCAGAAATCATCTTCCAACTGATATATGCCGAATAACCGATTACAGTTCAAAGAACGGCATACGCTTTGATGCCTATCACGGGCAGGATGTGCTGGTGTTTGAAGAGTTCAACTCTCAGATACCTATTGAATCTATGCTGAACTATCTGGACATATATCCGCTTTCACTGCCTGCCCGATACAACGACAGAACGGCCTGCTATACAAAGGTGTACATCACATCAAATCTCCCGTTGGAGAAGCAGTTTATGGATGTGCAGAGAAGAAGACCGGAAACGTGGAAAGCTTTTTTAAGGCGAATACACAAGGTTTACGAATACGCCTCTGATGGCAGTGTTTATGAGGTGATTTTACACAGAAAGGATGATGCAAATGAGAGTTGACGACAGAGACAGAATTTATGTTAATACAAAAGCAAGATACTGGGGAATCAGGTTTAAATCGGGACTTAAAAATATTCTCCACAGTGTTCCGCATTTAGTTGCTTTTCTGATTTTTGCAGTTACGCTTATATGGCTTACCAAGGACCAGCTGGGCAGCTTTTTATCAATAGTTAGGGATGATGAATATTCACTGCTTCTTTATACATTATGGTACGGACTGCCGTTAGCTCTGTACCCGATGGCAATGGCTGTTATGGTTATATGCCTTGGCACACCAAAGGAATATCTTCGATTCAGAAACGAGCTTTTAAGAACAGGGCTTGTAAACAGTGCGGGAGAATGCCCCGTGCTTATAGCCAAGCATAAGGACAGCAAATATCCCCAGGCAACTGTATATGAGTTCCTTGCCCTCGGTATCCCGATGAAAGAATGGGAGGACAAACGAACAAAAATCGAGTCCGCACTTAATGTGCATATGGTTAAGGTGGCAGAGGGCAAAAACAAAAAGACAATGCTGCTGTATGCAGTATCAGCAGATAACCGCTTGCCCGCGTATATCAAGTGGGATGATAAATATATGGTGAAAGACGGCTCCACCCTTGTCCTTGGCAGAAATCACCTTGGTGATATTACAGTAAACCTTGCCAAAATACCGCACATCTTGCTTGGCGGGTCAACGGGCAGTGGCAAAAGTGTTCTGCTTAAACTGCTGCTGATGCAAGCTATTAAAAAGAATATCATTGTTACCATAGCCGACTTTAAAGGCGGTGTGGACTTTCCTCCTATATGGCACAAAAAATGCAATATCTGCACCGATGAGGAAGAACTGCTGCAGATACTCACCGCCCTTGTTGAAGCACTGAAAAGCAGAAAGCTTATCCTTAAGGAAAGCGGATGTGCAAATATTGATGAGTACAACAAACTGACGGGAAACAATTTACAGCGATTTATCTTCGCCTGTGACGAGATTGCCGAGGTGCTGGATAAAACGGGTTTGACCAAAGAACAGAAAGAACTTGTAACAAAAATTGAAAGCAAGCTTTCGGTTATTGCAAGGCAAGGCCGTGCATTTGGTATTCATCTTATACTTGCAACCCAGCGTCCCGATGCAAACATTTTAAGCGGTCAGATACGCAACAATATTGACTGCCGTGCCTGCGGACGCGCCGATACAGTTCTTAGCCAAATCATCCTCGACAGCCCGGCTGCAGCTGAACAGATACCAAAGGATGCTGCAGGCAGATTCATTCTTCACGATGAAACGGTGTTCCAGGCCTACATATTTGATGAGTCTAAATTTTAACTGACAGAAAGGAGCGTACGTAATGTCTGCCGGACCTGCGAAAAAACGAAATCTGCCGATTGGGAAATCCTTTGAGGCAATGGATTTTAAAAGAAAACATTTTGATTATATAAAAGAGGATGATATAATTGGGTTGGAAGAAGTGCTCGAAGATTACAATATGCAAAGAAGACATCTGCAGGCACAAAGAATGCACAATTATCCAATCAAATACACCGTAAAAAGCGGCTGGTTCACTGATGTTGACGACTTTACAATGCCGAAAGGCAAGCGTAAAATCCGCAAAAGCACCGAGGAAAAACTGCTTGAGGCACTTGCCGAATGGTACATCGACCAGGAGGGCAGACGTACATCCATCGAGTTTATGTTTCACACCTGGCTTGAGTGGAAAGAGACACCGACCAACGAGGCAAATCTTCACCGAATAAAGCTTGCGTGGGAAACATACTACGAAAACGAGCCTATGTCACAGACTCTTATCCACAAGCCGATGGGTCAGATAACCACCATCGAGCTTCGCAAGTGGGCAGAAAATCTGATGCGCAAGCACCATCCCGTTGACCGCAAAAAGTTCAGCCGTATGTTCTCCATCATCAACAACTGCTACGAGTTTGCAACCGATGAGGACATCAACGTTGTTCAGACAAATCTGTGGCAGAAGGCCCGAAAGAAAATCAATCCCGACCTTATGGTCACCAACCCTACCCCGACCGATGAATCCCAGGTATTCACCGATGACGAGAGAAGACTGATGAGGCAGATGGTTTTTGAGGACCTTGAAACCTACAGCGACCGCCCGACCAGTGCAGGACTTCAGATTCTGTTTATGCTGGAGACGGGCTTGCGAATGGGCGAATGCTGCGGACTTAAATGGAGTGACATCAGAAACGGCAGACTTTACGTTCAGCGCCAGGCGCGAAACGACGGTGTAAAGGAATGGACCAAAACCACAAACGGTTACCGAGATATTCCTCTTACCGATGAGGCACAGAGAATTCTGGAAGCGGTAAAGCAGTTCAACGAAGAACACAACTTTAACGCTGAGTGGATTTTCCAGAGCGATAATGCAAAATACGATTATCGCCTCAGCTACAATGCAGCAAACAACAAGCTTCGCAAGCTGTGCATCAGAATGGACTCGGTAATCAAAAGCCCACACAAGCTGAGGAAAACCTGCCTTTCTGCACTGATTGACAATCCAAATGTCAGCAACAGAACAGTTCAGCGCTTTGCCGGTCACAGTGATATTACAACAACCCTTACATATTACAGCTTTGACCGCAGCAGCAAGGAAGAGCAGGCAATTGCAATCAACGAGGCTTTAAAGCTGGATTAAAACAAAAAAGGCGTGGAAAACTCCACGCCTTATCGTTGCTTTTCGGTGTACGGTTTGCTCCTATTTTTTTAAATAGTATTGCTACAAACGCTACATTAAATTAAGTATTGTAGCAGACACGCCGTATAAAAGTATGGAAAACAACAAAAATCCATTAAAAAAACGGGTGTACAGAACGTATTTTTCGTACAAAAGAAAAAGTGGCCAAAACCTACTGTTTTAGCCACTTTCCTGGTGCGGATGAAGGGACTTGAACCCACACAGTATTGCTACCACTAGAACCTGAATCTAGCGCGTCTGCCTATTCCGCCACATCCGCATATGTATTTCTTAATGCTTGATTAGTATACAACATAAATTCGGATATGTCAAGAGTTTTTTGAAAAAAATTAAAAAATATTATTCAACCTGAAAATACTGCTTTATGGCGATGTAGTACAGCTGTGCGGCCTTGCTGCAGCCTGCTTCTGTGGCCCAGTTTTCCACGTCCTGATAGTTTGATATAAAGCACTGTTCCACTAGCACTGCCGGACAATTGGTTTTTTCCAGTATACCAAAACTTTTCCGGCTGCGCACCTTGTTATCGGTGCTGTCCACAATCTTTTTCGTATCTCCGTAGTAATATGCATAGCGCATACCTGTTTTTTCTTCACCTCCGCGGATGTTGTGGCCTGCAGTGCGCATCTGTTCCACAATCAGTTGTGCAAATTTTACCGATTCACTGTGCCAGGTTCTGCCCGGAGGCTGGGGGAAACATTCAAATCCTCTGGTGGACTGGTGTGAATCGCTGTTGGCATGCAGTGAAATCAGCAGACTGGCGCCAGCGCGGTTGGCAATATCTGCTCGGGGTCCGCTTTCAGGGTCTTTGTCGGTTCGGGTCAGTACAGGGATAAAATTCCGGTCCTGCTCCAATAAATCGTAAAGGCAGGCTGCTGTGACGTCTATCACCTGGAATTCTTCCACTATTGCCTGGGCGCCTGTGTCCATTCCACCGTGGCCAGGGTCTATGGCGATGACATAGGGCGGGGAAGTATTGGCAGTTACCGCCAGTACCGCTGGTGAGGTGCTGCAGTCACCTATGCCGTAAACCAGTTCGTAAAGGCCGGCATTGTACCGCCCGTATGCAGTGAGCAACACAGCGCTGCAAATCAGTATAAACGCTATTTGCTTTATTGCCAGAGCTTTTCTGAAGAAGCTGTCGGGGAATGTGTATATTATTTTTGCCATTCAGTCACCTGTGTTGCAATCTGAAACCAGATTTCGTATATCACCAAAGCTGTATCCCTGCTGTTCCCACCTGGTCAGCTGCCGGTCAAGAATTTCTGCATTTGTGACAGAGGTGGAGTGCAACAGGAAGATTGCCCCATCAAAAGTGCGCTGTGCTATTTTTTCAAAGGCATAGTCGTGGCTGGGCTGTTTATCTGTGTTCCAGTCCACATAGGCAGAGGACCACAGCACAGTGGTGTAGTCTGCCTGCTGTGCCCATTTCAGGTTTTCAGTTGTGAATTTGCCCTCCGGTGGACGGTAAAATTTTGGCATATCCTGGCCTGTAACCTGTTTGTAGGCATCAGCGGTTTTGTCCAGTTGCTGCATAAATTCATCATAGCTTTTTGTGGTCATATCAGGGTGGTTATAGCTGTGGTTTCCCACAGTGTGCCCTTCAGCCACCATACGCTGCACCAGCTGGGGATTTTCTTCAATATACGGCCCCACCAAGAAAAAGATAGCCGGGGCATTGTGCTTTTTCAGCGCGTCAAGGATAGGCTCTGTACAGCCGTTTTCATATCCGGCATCAAAGGTGATATATATCACTTTTTTGTCTGTATTGCCGTGAAAATAGGCGTTGTAAGGGTTCAGCTGACTGTCAGACAGGTTAGGCACCGGCATACTGCCTTCTTGCTCAAAATGCAGTCCCCATTCCACAGTCTGCGCAGGTATGGCTTCTCCGGTGTGAGTGACAGGTATAAAGGCCAGAGCCGCACACCGCACAAAAAATACCCCTATAGCACTGCGGGTGACAATTTTATCAATACACAGATACATAAAAAATACCCCCTTTTAGAATAAAAATATTCCTGAGGAATCAAAAAAATTCATATTTGTCTTGAATTGTATCCTGTGAAAATTGTATAATTAAATTTACGATGAAATTTTAAACAGGATGTTATATGAAGAGATTTTTAGCTATGGCACTTTGCTGCCTTTTAATATATATGAATACATTATCTGTTTTTGCTGTGACGGAATGGGATGGCACCCTGGTAAGTGAAACCGCTGTTGTGATTGATGGGACAACAGGGCAGGTTATCTATGAAAAAAATGCCCATCAGAAAATGTACCCTGCCAGCACTACAAAAATACTTACAGGGTTGCTGGCTGTGGAATACGGCGATATGGCAGACAGCCTGACATACAGCTATGATGCAATATACGGTATAGAAAGTGGCTCCAGTCACGCTTCAATATCTGTTGACGAAGTTCTTACGCTGGAACAGTCTATGTATGCCATGGCTATTGAAAGCGCCAACGATGCTGCAGCAGGTATAGGGGAATATCTGGAGCAAAAAACAGGCAAATCGCTGTCGGTGCTGATGAATGAAAGGGCAGAGGCTGCAGGTGCGCTTAATTCCAATTTTGTAAATCCACACGGCCTGCCGGATGATAATCATTACACTACCGCCTATGATTTGGCGATGATTGCTAAAGAATGTATAAAGTATGACACATTCAAAGAGATTTTTACAGCAAAAACATACTCAATTCCACCTACAAACAAACAGAGTCAGACAAGAACCTTCAATAATGCCAACTGGTTTACCAACGGGGTGTTTATCTATGACGGCAATTTCAGCGGAGAAGGTCTGCTGATGACAAAAACAGGCTATACAGATGAAGCACGCCACACACTTGTAACTGCTTTTGAGCAGGATGGTGTAACATTGATATGTGTTGTGATGAAAAGCGGTAAGGAGAGCATTTATTATGATACAGAAAAACTGTTTAACTGGGCTTTTGAAACCTACAAAAAGGTAGAACTTTCCGGGGAATACATCGCTCTGTGCGCTGATGAAGAAATCAAATGCGATGACAGAGGCCGTCTGTTTATAGAAAAAGAAAATATCACCGCCACAGGTACTTCTGTACTGCTGAAAGAAGGGCAGAG
This sequence comes from uncultured Oscillospiraceae bacterium, assembly GCA_964649845.1. Lineage (GTDB taxonomy): Bacteria > Bacillota > Clostridia > Oscillospirales > Ruminococcaceae > RGIG3102. Next base: position 3,830 of record CAZYSS010000013.1, on the reverse strand, counting down.
CGGCAACGATATCAGGGCGGAATTTTCACAGCCTGTGCTGAATGGCAGCCTGACCACAGCCACAATGACTGCCACCCTTTATATTGAGGAAAATGGGGAAAAGGTTGTTCTCACACAGGTGCCTGTAACGGCAACCGTGTCTGAACGCACCACTGTTTCTGTTATCCCACAGGTGGAAACAAGCCTCGTAAGCGACCTGATAATGACAGTGCTGTTCGGCCTGCTGACATTTATTGCGGTTATGATATGTGATATACTGATTGGTAAGAGAATATAGGCAAAATTAAAACTGCAAGGATAGCCTTGCAGTTTTTTGTTTGTTCAATAGCTGAACAACGGAGATTATTCCTGTGACATAGGACAATCCCGCGGTATTTCGTCTTTCTGATTTTCGTATTTCAGTTTGAAAACAAACCAGCCGATAAACTGTGCAACTGCACACAGCAGTGCCCAAACCACCAATACCAATGTAATGGCGCCGCGCAGGTCTATAAAACTGCCGTTGCTTTCACTGCCATATATTACTAAAGCACCTACAAGAATGAAAAACGGAATAAACAGCAGTGCCTGTCTGTTTGATTTTTTCTTTGATTTAAGGCAGATGTAATATTCCAGGCCACCTATAGCCAGTACGGAAACAGCTGCAATTATATACAGGGTATAGTCAACACCATTGATTAACATAACAATTCTCCTTGATTTCTGATAATAACATTTTAGCACACAGATTATCTGTGGGCAAGGCTTTAAAAACAAATAGAAATATGTTAATATTATAATTGAAAGATATGGCGATTTGATGAAAAAATTTTTATATTCTGCTGCAATATTGTTTTTGTGCGCCGGTATTTTTTACCGGTACAAAAGCTTTGACAGGCAGACAGACACACCGTTCAGACAGGAGGAACAGGGTATGACTTTGTATCAGCAGTTTATAAATATGGATATAGATTTTTCCAGATTGGGTTTTATGGCAGAAAATGATGAGTGCAGATATTTCTGCACACCCAAAAACGGCACAATTATCGGCAGGTTGGGCGTGGATGGTATACATTACTGTACAGCTGATGGCTGTGGAGATATGATTTTTGCGGTAAACCCTATTCCGGAGGGGGACGTGTATGTATACCCTGTGGCAAAGGATTTTGCAGATTTTCTTGGGCTTGTACTGGCAACAGGCAGCACCAATGTGCTGGACCAGCTGTATTATATGGACAGGGAAAGCTATGATAACCTGATGTCCGGCCCTGAAAATACAGCCTTTGTGGCAGCGCCGCAGCATAAGGAAATGCTGCAGAAAATAGAGGAACTGGGTGTACAGCCTGTGGAAAATCCTTTTGAATATGTGAAAACTCTGCAGGCGGAATTTGATTACAGCAAAATACTTTTCTCTGATGAGTTTTATGGTGAGGACTCAGAACCTGTTTATTTTGACACCATAGTTATCCCGTTTGAAACCAATAACTGATTATACAATTGTACACAGGCATACAATAACTGTGATATAATCACAGAAATTTTCTTAATGATACATTATACTGATAAGCAGAAAGATACAGAACACACAGGAGGTATATTATGGGATTTCTGAAAGGTAAAACAGCTATTATCACAGGTGCAGGCCGCCGGGTACTGGCAGACGGACGCAGCGGCTCTATAGGCTATGGCATAGCCACAGCTTATGCAAAAGAGGGGGCAAACCTGGTTATCACAGGCCGCAATATGCAGAAACTGCTGGATGCAAAGGAAGAACTGGAGCGCCTGTATGGCGTTCAGGTACTGGCTGTCCAGGCTGATATAAACAAAGAAGCGGATAACGAAGCAATTGCTATGGATGTTGTAAAACAGGCTGCTGAAAAGTTCGGCCGCATTGATGTGCTTATCAACAACGCACAGGCATCTGCATCCGGTGTGCCGATTTCACAGCATACAACAGCACAGTTTGACCTTGCCATTTATTCCGGTCTTTATGCCGCTTTTTACTATATGAAAGCCGCTCACCCTTATCTGAAGGAGACAAAGGGCACAGTTATCAACTTTGCTTCAGGTGCAGGGCTTTTCGGCAACTTTGGCCAGAGCAGTTACGCTGCAGCAAAAGAAGCCATCCGCGGTCTTACACGTGTGGCAGCTACAGAATGGGCACAGGATGGCATCAATGCCAACATTATCTGCCCTCTGGCATGGACAGCACAGCTGGAAAAATTCCACAAGGACTATCCGCTGGCTTTTGAAGAAAATGTGGAAATGCCGCCAATGGGCTTTTTCGGTGACCCGGAAAAAGAAATAGGCCGTGTATGCGTACAGCTGGCTGGACCGGACTTCAAATATATGACAGGGGAAACAATCACTCTGGAAGGCGGTCTGGGTTTAAGACCATAATTATAATAAAACCACAGGGGAGGGTTTCCACGCCCTCCCGTTTTTTATGTCGCAGTATAGTTGTTGTTATCGTTACCTTTTTTGTAGTATTATAATCATATAATTAATTCGTAGGGGACGGCCTCCGGACGTCCCGTTGCTGGTTCAATATACACATTCGAAAGGATTACATTATGAAATCTATTAAAGTTGCACTTTTACAGCTGATGCCGACAGGCAATCAGCAGCAGAATATGGAAAAAGGCATTGACGCCTGCCGCAAGGCAAAGAAAATGGGAGCAGATATAGCTCTTTTTCCTGAAATATGGAACACAGGCTACAATATACCCCAGGATAAGGAAAAGGTGCATCGGTTGTCTGTGCCAAAAGATCACCCTTTCGTACAGACCTTTGCGCAACTGGCAAAGCAGTTGGATATGGCTGTAGCCATCACATATATGGAAAGCTGGCAGCCGCTGCCGCGCAACAGCGTTACAGTTTTTGACCGCCACGGCAGGGAAGTTCTGCACTATGCCAAGGTGCACACCTGTGATTTTGGTGATGAATGTATGCTTTATCCCGGAGATGATTTTTATGTGGCAGACCTTGATACCGCACAGGGCAGTGTGAAAATCGGTGCAATGATATGCTATGACCGTGAATTCCCTGAAAGCGGCCGCATCCTGATGCTGAAAGGCGCAGAACTGGTGCTGGTGCCAAACGCCTGCCCTATGGAGATAAACAGGCTGTCACAGCTGCGCGGCAGGGCATATGAAAATATGTATGCCATCGCCACCTGCAATTACCCCCGGGGCCAGCCTGACTGCAACGGACACTCCACAGGTTTTGACGGTATTGTATATCCTCTGGATGGCAGCGGTCCGCGAGACACCTGCATTATGGACGCAGGGGAAAAAGAGGGGATTTATATTGCAGATTTTGATATGGACGCAATACGCGAATATCGCAGCAGCGAAGTTCACGGCAATGCATTCCGCCGCCCGTGGAAATACCATATTCTGACAGATGAAACTGTCCTGCCGCCATTTGTAAGAAAAGAAAACAGGAAGATAAAGTAAGATGGCAGGGACAGTGTACCCCTGCGGAATGATGCCCTGTATAATGCGCGCAGGGGTGGGTTTCCCGTCCCGCCAACGGGCGCCCTTGCAATATGTGGTATACACTGTTTTGTCCCGTGTAATGTGATTAAATTAATGTTATGCTATTACCGCGTAGGGGAAGATATTATCTTCCCGCGGGAGGCGAAACGCCTCCCCTACGTATACAGGATATATTATATAACGCGTAGGGGACGGGTTTCCCGTCCCGCCAATGGGCGATTTGTTAATCGACCCTACGGTTATTTGCTCAATCAAAAAGCAGGATGCCATCAGCATCCTGCTTCTCGGTTTTGCACGGTTTTCAGCTTTCCAGATTGCCCGCCAGCAGACTGGCTGTCAGCACCAGCAGTT
>CAZYSS010000012.1:0-28563 GCA_964649845.1 uncultured Oscillospiraceae bacterium | reverse complement strand
CTTATCTGCGGCGGACCAGCCTGTATAGTCTGCGCCTCTGCCGATAACCTTATCTGCGGCGGACCAGCCTGTATAGTCTGTGCCGCTGTCATACCGGTACAGCAGCGGTGACACACCACGTCTTGTGCTGGTGTACAGTTCGCTGCCGTCTGTAAATACGCAGGTGTAATTTTCTGCATACAGCAATTCTTTTGCTTTTTCTCTGTTTGTCATCTTTTCATTTATCCTTTTCTCAAAACGGGCGCAGCCCTTTATGGTTATATTATACATCCGGCAGTATACTCCAAGTCAATATACATTTTGCACACAGACCACTCTGCAAAAGAGGATATATGTTTGTTCTGCACACTTTTTGATTACCTGCATATACTAACCATATAAACGAGGTGTTGCTATGGAAAAGGATTACAAGGTTTATACAATTCGCAGACTTTTCAAAGAACACATACCCCTTATAGAGGAATGCTACAGTAGTTATGATTTTCTCCACTATAACCCGTTGAGCACTGACTATATTGAGAAAACCCTGCTTTCAGGCAGTTTCTGGGGTGTTTTCTGCGGTGAAACAGTTATGGCTGTCACCTATATGCAACCGGCAGACAGTATGCCTTTTGCCCGGCTGAACGCCGCGTGGGAAATACAGGACCTGCTGAACTGTGACCTGTCTGACTATCTGCTGTGCGGCTATATCTGGATAGAGGACAGCTGCAGAAAGGCGGATATATATGCCGCACTTACCAGGCTGTGGGCAATACAGGCTGTCCACAGGGGCAGAAATAAAATTGTTCACTATATGCCTGCCCATACGGAGGTTGAATTCCATGGCCTGTTTGACAGCGGTTTCTGCCTGGCGGGTCTGCGCGGTCTGGACAATATTGTGCCACACTATATTTTTACCGCTGGGGCGCAGCTGAAAATGGAAGATACGCAAAATTACCGGGATATAAAATCATGCCGGTTGTCAGATACAATGACAATCTCAATGCTTTGTGAGCATGGATATAAAGGGTTTGACATCGACCGGCAGCAAAATTTATTGTTCAGGAGATGATTTTATGACAAAGACCAACCTGTGGAAGAATTACAGATTCCCCATCACAATTATCTGTTCCATAATCATTGGCAGCATAATAGGTGTCACAATGGGGGAAAGGGCCACTGTTTTAAGCCCATTGGGTGAAATTTTCCTCAATCTGATGTTTACTGCGGTAGTGCCGCTGGTATTTGCTACTATAGCCAGTGCTGTGGGCAATATGACAAATATGAAACGCCTTGGAAAAATACTGGGGTATATGCTGCTTACTTTCCTGATTACAGGGCTGATTGCTGCAGTGATAATTATTGTGGCAGTGAAAATTTATCCTCCTGCACAGGGCGTGAACATAGCGCTGGACACAGTGACCACACAGGAAACAGTTTCTCTGGCTGACCGGCTGGTGAAGGCTGTTACAGTTTCTGACTTCAGTGACCTGCTTTCACGCAGCAATATGCTGCCACTGATTGTGTTTGCAGTTATGTTTGGCTACTGCACAGGAACCCTGGGTGAAAACAATATTATGGCCAGAGCACTGTCTGCTTTCAGCCGGGTGATGATGAAACTGGTGGACCTGATAATGCTGTATGCACCGATAGGTCTGTGCGCATATTTTGCATCACTGGTAGGGGAGTTCGGCCCACAGCTTATAGGCGCTTACGGCCGTGCAATGCTGCTGTATTATCCTCTGTGTGTATTGTATTTTTTTATTGCCTTTGCTGCCTATGCTTATTTCAGTGGCGGTAAGGCGGCAGTAAAAAGCTTCTTTGTAAATATTCTTCCACCGGCCGTCACATCCCTTGCCACACAGAGCAGCATAGCCACTCTGCCTGTAAATCTGGAAGCGGCTGATAAAATAGGTGTGTCAAAGGACATCAGCGGCATAGTACTGCCCATTGGTGCCACTATGCATATGGATGGCAGTGTGCTGGCAGCGGTGCTGAAAATTTCTTTCCTTTACGGAGTTTTCGGTATGGAATTTGCAGGGTGGGAGACATATCTTATCTCCATCGTCATAGCTATTCTCAGCGGCGTGGTGCTGTCCGGTGTTCCCGGTGGCGGACTGGTGGGCGAAATGCTGATAGTGTCCCTTATGGGTTTTCCACCGGAAGCTTTTGCCCTGATAGCAACCATTGGTTTCCTTGTGGACCCGCCTGCAACCTGCCTCAATGCCTGTGGTGACACAGTTGCCGCAATGGTTGTAAACCGTATGATAGACGGCAGGGAATGGATGAAAAAAAGAAAATAAATCCACTCACATATAGGTGACAGAACAAAATATCAAAAGCCAGACTGCATAAGCAGCCTGGCTTTATCTGCCTGACAGATAAATTGGGGTTTGTCTAATAGTTAAAATATTTTAATTTGTATTCTGCTGCAACCGCGTAGGGGCGGATAGTATCCGCCCGCGAAACACCCACAAACCCGAGTTCTGTCATTCCGAGTGAGCGATAGCGACGAGGAATCTTTGCTCTTGAGCAAACGTGAGTATTTTTTTACGCCAACGCAGTGATGCAAGTTCGGGACGTCGAGGACGCCGTCCCCTACGCGGTATGTGAAAACAACCAGTTATCTACTAAACGGGCGGATAGTATCCGCCCCTACGCGATTAGAGCAATATACAATTTTATTCTTAAACTATTCGCCAAATTCAAATTTATCTAACTGATTATATCCTATCATAATTTACTTGGTTAGCTGCTTTTTTATAGAGATGCTCTATTGTGTTCTGGATGACGCCACAAAATAATCTTCTTCCGGAAATTCTCCAAGAAACTCAAAGCCTGCAAAGGTGTAGAAGTTCCTCAGGCTTTTGTTGCCGGCCCAGCAGTCAAAGTAAATATGTATGCCATTTTCTTTTGCATAATGTTGCACCCATTCACATATCCTGTAGCCTATGCCCAGTCTGTCGCAGTCGGGGTGGACAGCCAGATGATACCAGTACAGGCCTGTTATGTCCTGTGGTACGAAATAATTGTTTTCAAAACCGCGCAGACCAAAACAGCCGCAGGGATTGCTATTGTATTCGGCAATATAGAACTCCTGCTTTTCCACATATGAGGTCACAATATTTTCATCCCAGGGGTATTCCCACTGCATTACACCTTTTGCCAGTAGTTTCTGTGTGGCACTGTTCAGTATATCCAGCAGGGCACAAATATCTGCTTTATCAGCTTTGCGTACTACAATATCCATCATAATTCTCCATAAAATCAGTTGTTTTGATTATACAATTCATAAATTTGACATAAAATATTACAATTCGTATTCAAATAATCGGTACAATCCTCTGGCAAACCTGCCTGCATACAGCCTGCGGAAATGCTTTTGCTCATTTGCAGACAGTTGGTTTATCAGGCTATCAGGCGTCATATCCAGTTCCTGTACAAAGCGTATATTGTCATTCAGCACCAGTTCAGCAGGGTTATCCATACCGCTGTAAATTGTGGCACCTACTTCGTTTACGGGATTTTTGTATTTCGACATTTTTGCTGCAAATTCAGAATAAAAATCTGCAAGCAGCACAGTCTTTTCAAAATAGTTATGCAGCACAGCCACAATATCTTTCATCTGCTGTCTGGTCAGATACATTGATACACCTTCCATCACCACAATGGCGGTTTTCCGGCTGAAATTATTTATCCATTCAGAAATCTGTGTGGCATCTCCTGCCATCAGATGATAGTACTCATTTTCCGTAAAGTACTTTTTCTTTTCACTTATAACTGCATCAAAATCAATGTCATACCACTGTATGTTTTTCTGCAGTCTGTCAAAACGGCTGTCCATACCGCAGCCGATATGCAGCACCACAGCATCAGGATTGTTTTCTATGGCGTCTGCCACTGCATCGTCAAACACCCTTGCACGCATAGCCATATAGTAGGCCAGCCATTTGCTTTTGGATTTTTTGCCCAGTTCAAAGTCTTCCCTGTCCCATATTTCTGCAGCGTTGCTGTCTTTCAGTATTATTCCCATTCTGCTTACCATAGCCTTGCCATACAGAGGGATATACAGGGTTTTATTGGTTTCAGTCATTTTTTGCCGCCTTTGCTACGGCCCATTTGCCGGTAGCTGTCAAAATAATTTTTGGTTGTCGTATATATTCATAGTTATCACCTGTGATGGATTTTATCATTATTTTAACATATATTTATTATAGGATAAAGCAAAAGGAGTGAAAGTTATGAAAAAATACAGATATGAATATGTAAGAATTGATACAGGGCTATTTTTTCTTGTTCCTACAGAAGACAGTCAGCACAGAGAAATAATTGATGAATATGCTGCAAAGGGTTGGCGTTATGTTGGATTTGTGCCTGCAATGCAAAGCGGGGAAGGCAGAATAATGCAATATGACCTTGTTTTCGAACAGGAAATAGAATAAATCAAAAAAACAGGGCTGAATTTCAGCCCTGTTTAATATTTTCAGTATTAAATATTTTTTACATTCAATGATCTTATTGCGTTGAGAACGGCCAATACCATTACACCTACGTCAGAGAAGATGCCCAGCCACATATTGGCGATACCTACAGCACTGAGAATAAGGCACAGCACCTTGACACCGATGGCAAAGTAAATGTTCTGGTAAACAATGCCCACGCATTTTTTTGCAATTTTTATCGCTTTTGCAATTTTCAGCGGGTCGTCATCCATCAGCACCACGTCAGCGGCTTCAATGGCAGCGTCTGAACCCATAGCACCCATTGCAATACCTATATCAGCACGGGACAGTACAGGTGCATCGTTGATGCCGTCGCCCACAAATACCAGTTTTTCTTTTTCCGGTTTTGCGGCCAGCAGTTCTTCCACTTTATCCACCTTGTCGCCCGGCAGCAACTGGCTGTAAACTGTATCTATGCCCAGTTCTTTTGCCACACTGTCTGCTACAGCTTTGTTATCGCCTGTCAGCATAACGTTCTTTTTCACACCAATGGCTTTCAGTGCAGAGATAGCAGCCTTGGATGTAGGCTTCACAATATCAGAAATCAGGATATGTCCTGCAAATTTTCCGTCTACAGCTATGTAAACCACTGTACCGATTGCATCAGCAACAGTAAAGTCTACATTGTATTTTGTCATCAGCTTGTCGTTGCCTGCCAACACTTCAATTCCGTCAACCCGTGCCACTACACCGTGACCGCCAATTTCCTGCACTTCGCCCAGACGGTTTTTGTCAATTTCCTTTCCATAGGCTTTCTGCAGGCTTTTGGAGATTGGATGTGTGGAATAGCTTTCAGCAAGGGCGGCTATTTCAATCAGCTTGTCATTTTCCATTGACACGCCATTAACTTCAGTTACTTCAAAAACACCCTGTGTCATTGTGCCTGTTTTGTCAAACACAACATATTTTGTGTATGCCAGCGCTTCCAGATAGTTGGAGCCTTTAACCAATACGCCTGCGCTGCTGGCACCACCGATACCTGCAAAGAAGGACAGCGGAATACTGATAACCAGCGCACATGGGCAGGAAATAACCAGGAATGTCAGGGCTCTGTAAATCCATTCGCCCCAGTTGCTTGGCTGGCCCATAAACATCAGCACCAGTGGTGGGATAATGGCCAATGCCAATGCGCTGTAGCATACGATTGGTGTATAGTAATAAGCAAATCTTGAAATAAAGTTTTCACTGCGGGATTTTCTGCTGGATGCATTTTCAACCATATCAAGAATTTTGCTTACAGTTGATTCACCGAATTCTTTGGTTGTTTTTATTCTTAACAGGCCTGTCATATTGATGCAGCCGCTGATGATTTCATCTCCTTCTTCTACATCACGCGGCAGGCTTTCACCTGTCAGTGCACTTGTGTTAAGTGAAGACGCACCTTCCACAACCACACCGTCAATAGGCACTTTTTCACCAGGCTGTACCACAATCACAGTACCCACAGCCACTTCATCAGGGTCCACCTGTTCCAGATTGCCGTTTTCGTCTTCTATATTGGCATAGTCAGGGCGGATGTCCATCAGCCGGCTGATATTTCTGCGGCTTTTTCCTACGGCATAGCTCTGGAACCATTCACCAATCTGGAAAAACAGCATAACGGCAACACCCTCTGTGTATTCCCCCAGAATAATGGCACCCACCGTGGCCACAGCCATCAGAAAGCTTTCATCAAACATCTGCTTGTTTTTTACACCCAGGAATGCTTTGCGCAGAATATCGTGACCGATTACAAGATATGGCACCATATACAGTGCAAATTTCAGCACACCGCTTACAGGCAGGAATTCCAGTAAAACCATCAGTGCACTGGCTATAAGAATGCGTTTCAGCATTTTCTTTTGCTTTTTAGTCATTATATTTCCCCTCGGACAATTTTATACAGATAAAGCGTGCCACGCAGACACGCTTTACAGATATTTAATTATGTAAAAATTAGAAGTAGATTTCGCAGTCGTCTTCAACTTTTTTGCAGTTTTCCAAAACTACAGGCATAACAGCTTTTGGGTCTGCGCCTTCTTCAAATTCAACTTCCATTTTCTGTGTCATAAAGTTAACAACAGCAGATTTAACGCCTTCTGTAGCGTTTGTTGTGTTTTCCATTTTTCTTGCACAGTTTGCACAGTCAACTTCAATTTTGTAAGTTTTTTTCATAATAATACCTCTCTCGAATTTGAAATAGTTGTATATTTGAACACTTGTTCAAGTATTTGATTTAATTATATCCTTTGACAATACAAATGTCAACAGTTTTTGATAAAAAAATATAATTGAATAATTGTTCAAGTATTAACTATTGAACAACTATTTACATTTTACAAATATAGGTTTATAATTAAAACAGATATATGAAAAGAGGTAAAACAATGGCAGAAAACATTGACATCAAAAAAATACAGGAATCAATGCCGGACTATAATGCAATCGGCGCATTGTCAGACTTTTTTAAAATAATGGGGGATTCCACCCGCCTGCAGATAATTCTTTCACTGCAGAATGGTGAACTGTGTGTTACAGATATTGCCGCCTGTCTGGATATGTCTATATCATCAGTTTCCCACCAGCTGAAAAGCCTGCGCCTGTCCCGTATTATCAAACAGCGCAAAGAGGGCAGAACAGTGTATTATTCTCTGGATGATGACCACGTACGGGCAATTCTGGCCACATCACTGGAGCACGTACATCACATTATTTAGTTACAATCCATAAACAGACAGCCGCTTTGGGCGGCTTTTTTGTTTTGTTTTCAGATTGAGAAAAAGTTGTAAAAGTGGTAAACTGTATAAGTTCGAAAATAAACTTTTATGTATTATATAGAAAGGATATTGATTATGTCACAGATTAAGTCCGCGGACAAGAAAGGTTTTCACTACGGCTGGGTTATCACCCTGGTAGGTTTTCTTATTATGTTTTTTATAACCAGCGTTTTTTCCAGTGCTGCAGGTATGATGGTAAAGCCTGTAAGTGAAGACCTGGGTATTTCCCGCAGTCAGTTTTCACTGGGTACAACCTTTAACTCAATTGCCGGTATGATTCTTTCCATGTTTATCGGTAAAGTATTCCGGAAATTCACAATCAAAAAAGTTATGCTTGCCAGTGTGGTATTGTTCCCACTGTGTTATGCAGGTATGGGTGTTTCACCTAATATATATGTATTTTATGTTTTTTCATTCCTGTCAGGTTTTGCACTGCTGGCCTGTGCCACAGTTGGTGTAGGTACGCTGCTGGCAAAATGGTTTGATGAAAAACGCGGCCTTGCTATGGCCCTTGCTTCCACAGGTTCAGGTGTAGGCGGTGTAATTATGAACCCATTTATCGGCAATCTGGTTACATCAATGGGCTGGAGAAAAGCATACATTATCCTTGCTGCAATCATTGCAGTTGTTATGATTCCTGCAATTCTTTTCCTTGTAAAAGAATCCCCTGCACAGATGGGGCTGAAACCATACGGTGCGAAAGAAGACGAGACAGCTGCCGCAGCATCTGAAGAAACAGGTATGATGGCCAGCGAAGCTCTGAAAACACCTATGTTCTGGCTGTGGATGCCTATAGTTGTTACAATCTTTGCTATATGCAACTGCGTAATGCAGCACACAGTGGCATATGCAACAGACCTTGGTTTTGAATATTCTGTAGCAGCAGGTATTGCATCTGTTCTCACAGCAGGCCTTGCCATCGGCAAACTGATTATGGGACAGGCTTTTGACGTGCTGGGTAGCCGAAAGGCAGGTACACTTTCTCTGTCTATCTATACAGTATGTCTGGTGATTTATTTCCTGGCAACAAAGGAAATGAGCTTCCTTATGTATGCAGGCCCTGCAATCTTCGGCTTTGGCGGCAGCTTTGCCACAGTGGCATTTACTGTAATTGTTCAGGATGTATTCGGCAAAAAAGACTATGCAAACATCTATGGCTATGTTTCATTGGGCTCATCCCTTGGCGGTGCCATAGGCCCTACAATGATTGCTGCAGCCTTTGACGTAATGGGTACATACAAACCAGCATGGGCAGTATGTGCTGTAATTATGTTTATCAATGTAATCCTGCTGAATATGGTTTTCAAGGCAAGCGACAGCTACAACAAAAAACACGCATAATCAGATTTTACAAAGAACCTGTTGTCATACAGGTTCTTTTTTATTGCAAAATATATTGTTCGTTGCTGAAATAAATGGTATAATTACAAAGTTAGCGTTAAACAATTATATGTTTTAAAGGAAAGGAATTCAAAATGTCTGAAAAAACAGTTTCAAATAAAAAAGGCTTTCATTATGGTTGGGTAATCGTATTTGTAGGCTTTCTGGCAATGTGGTTTATCACATGTGTATTCTCATCTGCGGCAGGTATGATGGTTGGTCCTGTTACAGAAGAAATGGGTATTTCCCGCAGCCGGTTTACAATGTGTTCAACCGCCTGTTCAATTGCAGGTATGCTGATGTCCACATCAATCGGAAAAATTTTCGCTAAATTTTCTGTAAAGAAAACAATGCTGGTGGGTTCTGCCCTGTTTGCGGCCTGTTATGCAGCCTATGGTCTGGCACCAAATATTTATGTTTTCTATATAATTGGTTTTATCTCCGGTTTTGCCATGATTATGTCATCAATGGTAGCTATTTCCACTCTGCTGGCAAGATGGTTTGATGAAAAACGCGGTCTTGCTGTTGCCCTGGCTTCCACAGGTTCCGGTGTAGGCGGCGTTGTTATGAATCCTGTTATAGGCGCTCTGGTTACATCCATCGGCTGGAGAAAAACATACTTTGTATTGGGGGCAATGATTGCTGTTGTGATGATTCCGGCTATTCTGTTTCTTATCAAGGAAACACCACAGGAAATGGGACTGGAACCTTATGGTAAAAAAGAAACAGCAGACGGTATAGCTGCAGCCGAAGTTACAGGCTACACAGCAGCTCAGGCAAGAAAAACACCTATGTACTGGCTGTGGGTGCCTGTAGTACTTATCGTTTCTGCCACATGTAACACAATTATGCAGCACACAGTTGCATATGCTACAGATATGGGCTTTGAATATGGCGCAGCAGCAGGTATTGCATCTGTTCTCACAGCAGGTCTGGCTATCTGGAAGCTGGTTATGGGTCAGCTGTATGACTCCATCGGCAGCCGCAAAGCAGCCACACTTTCTCTGTCTGTATACACACTGGTGCTTGTACTGTATGCAATTTCCTCTAAAGAAATGGCATTTATCTACTATATCGGTACAGCTCTGTTCGGCATGGGTGGCTCCTTTGCCACAATTGCATACTCTGTTGTAGTACAGGACGTATTCGGCAAAAAAGACTTTGCCACAATTTACGGCGGTATCAATGTTTTCGCATCAGTTGGCGGCGCTATCGGCAGCCCTGTTGTAGCAGCTGTATTTGATACTCTGGGTACATACAAACCTGCATGGATTGTTCTGGCTGTAATTATGTTTATGAATGTAATTCTGGTTAATATGATGTTCAAGGCAAAAGACAAATACGAAAGCAAAAATGCTTAAGCAAAAATAAAACAGATAATTATAAAGACGGGAGTTTTCTCCCGTCTTTTGTTATGTTTGTGTTACATTTTCACAGTGTTTACCGATATTTCACATTTTATAAATAAAATTTGAAATATAAACACTGTTTTCCATATGGAGAATATCTTATGATAAACAAAAAAATTCACCTATCTTCCGCACAGGTAATACTTTTCAGCTTTGCAGGGTTGATTTTTATTGGAGCGGTATTGCTTATGCTGCCAATATCGTCCCAAACAGGACGATATACTCCCTTTACAGATGCATTGTTTACCGCCACCAGTGCATCCTGCGTGACAGGGCTTATAGTGTACGACACCGCCACATACTGGTCAGCCTTTGGTCAGTTTGTAATACTGCTGCTGATACAGATTGGAGGCCTGGGAGTTGTCACAATGGCTGTGGCTGTTGCCATGGTGTCCGGCAGGCGAATAGGTCTGTCCCGGCGCCAGACTATGCAGGATGCTATTTCTGCCACACAGGTGGGCGGAATTGTCCGTATGACCGGCTTTATATTGAAAAGCTGTTTTGTAATAGAAGCTGCCGGTGCAGCTGCTTTTTCAACTGTATTTATACCACAGTTTGGTTTTTTCAGGGGCTTGTGGTATTCGGTGTTTCATTCGGTTTCAGCTTTCTGCAATGCAGGCTTTGACCTGATGGGTATAAATTCCCCATTTTCATCACTTACAGCATACACAGGTAATGGAATAATCAATTTTACTGCGGCTGTGCTGATACTTACAGGCGGTATAGGTTTTGTGGTGTGGGCAGATTTTGCACAGCACAGATTCAGATTCAGCCGCTACAGACTGCAGTCCAAAATTGCACTGGCTGCCACAGTAATACTGGTGGTTTTGTCTTTTGTGTATTTTTTCTGTGTTGAATTCAGCCGCTCTGTCTGGATGGATTTGCCGTTGGCAGACAGACTTCTGGCGTCGCTTTTCCGGGCGGTCACCCCAAGAACAGCAGGTTTCAACACAGTGGATATGTCCCTTTTCACAGAGGCCACAATTATGGTTACAATATTGCTTATGCTGGCAGGGGGCAACTCCGGTTCCACAGCAGGTGGTATGAAAATATCTACTGTTTCGGTTTTGTCTGTTACAGCTTTTTCGGTGTTCCGTAGGCAGTCTGAACCATCAGTTTTCGGCAGGCGTATCGCTGCTGACACCATTAGAAATGCTGCCACAATAATGCTTATGTATATTGTGCTGTTTACCGGTGGTGCAATAGCCATCAGTATTATTGAAAACCTGCCTCTGCTTACCTGTATGTTTGAAACAGCTTCTGCAGTGGCTACAGTGGGGCTTACACTGGGCATTACACCACAGCTTTCTGCAGCATCACAGCTTATCCTGATTGCACTGATGTATCTGGGAAGGGTAGGTGGACTGACTATTGCTTTTGCCACAGTAAAAGGCGTGCACAACGGCAATGCTAAATATCCGCTGGAAAAAATCACAGTAGGTTGACAAAGGAGAAAAATATGAAATCTGTACTGCTAATCGGTCTTGGCCGCTTTGGCCGCCATATCGCTGTAAAACTTAATCAGCTTGGTCACGAGGTAATGGCTGTGGACCAGGATGAACAAAGGGTGAATGAAATTTTGCCATATGTTACAAATGCTCTGATAGGCGACAGCACAAATGAAGAATTCCTGCGTTCCCTGGGAATAGATAATTATGATGTGTGCTTTGTTGCCATAGGTGATAATTTCCAAAGTTCATTGGAAACCACCTCACTTCTGAAGGAACTGGGCGGCAGACTGGTGGTGTCACGTGCCACCCGAGATGTACACGAAAAATTCCTCCTGCGCAACGGTGCAGACCACGTGGTTTACCCGGAAAAGCAGATGGGTGTATGGGCTGCCATTACCTATAGTTCTGAAAAGGTGTTTGACTATATTGACCTGGGGGAAAACCACGTGATTATGGAAGTGTCTGTGCCCCGGGAATGGCTTGGCAGGTCTGTAATTGATGTGGATGTGCGCAGAAAACACAATATAAATGTCCTTGCTGTAAGAAAAAACGGCAGGCTGAATGTGAGTATCACAGGGGATACTGTTTTTGAAAAAGAGCAGACACTGCTTGTGCTTGGCACAAATGAAAATATCATTAAATGTTTCAGAATTTAAAGGGGGTCATCACTCCCTTTTAAATTGCAAATTTTTTGCATATAGAGTAATATAGAATTATAACCATATGGCATATAAAGGTGATATTATGAAAAAAATTATCCTTATACCGGATTCATTCAAAGGAACAATTACAGCGGGGCAGTTTTGCACAATTTCCAGAAAAGTGCTGAAAAACTATTTTCCGGACTGCGAAATACTGTCTCTGCCACTGGCAGACGGCGGTGAAGGCACCACAGACTGTTTTCTTCAGATGACAGGCTACACAAAGGTGGAAACCACTGCAATGAATGCATTTATGGAAGAAATTCCTGTATATTATGCGGTCAACGGCACCACAGCAGTGATGGAGATGGCTATGTGTGCATCTCTGCCGGCTGCCAAAGGCAGGGAAAATCCTGCCACTACCACCACCTATGGCGTAGGTCAGCTGATACACCATGCTGTGGAAAATGGGGCGGACAGGATTATTATCGGTCTGGGAGGCAGCTGTACCAACGATGCAGGCACAGGTATGGCCGCGGCTCTGGGCGTGAAATTTTACGATAAAAACGGAACAGAGTTTGTCCCAACAGGTGCAACTCTTGATAAAATTGCGTCTTTTGATACATCAGCGGCAGAAAAATTGCTGGCCGGCATTGAACTGCAGGCGATGTGCGATATAGACAATCCGCTTTATGGTACAAACGGTGCAGCATATATATTTGCACCGCAGAAAGGTGCAGACAAACCTATGGTGGAAGTGCTGGACAGGCAGCTGCATCATATTGCACGGCTGACAGAGAAACAGACCGGCATAAATTACCATAACCTGAAAGGCGCAGGCGCAGCAGGCGGTATGGGCTTTGGTGTATGCGCGTTTCTGGGCGGCAATCTGCAGCCGGGGGTAAACCTTATCCTTGATACCATTGATTTCGATACACAGGCAGAAAAAGCAGACCTGATTATCACAGGGGAAGGGCGTATAGACAGCCAGTCGCTGTCCGGCAAGGCAGTTATAGGCATATCACGCAGAGCAAAAGTGAAAAATATACCTGTTATAGCTGTGGTGGGCAGTGCGCAGGACGGCTGGCAGGCAGGCTATAATCAGGGGCTTACAGCGGTGTTCACCACCAATATGGAACCTGTGCCTTTTGAACAGGCTGCACTGAATGCACATCGCAATCTGGAACAGACTGTAGACAGCATCGCCCGTCTTATAGCCGCACTGAAAGGCTGATATCGTTTACAATTGATACAAATTATGTTATTATAATTTATATATGACCAATGAAAATCACGGAGGTAATTATGACTAATCAGGAAATTCTGGCAAGAGTTGACCACACTCTGCTGAAAGCTGACGCTACAAAGGCGGACATCAGAAGAATCTGCGAAGAAGCTATGGAAAACAATACAGCATCCATCTGTATCAACCCTGGATTTATCGAATATGCAGTGGGCATTATGGGCGATAAAATCCCTGTATGTACAGTAATCGGTTTCCCTCTGGGTGCTATGACAACTGCAGCCAAAGTGTTTGAAGCAAAAGATGCCATTGAAAAAGGCGCACAGGAAGTGGATATGGTTATCAATATCAGCCGTGCAAAAGATGGAGATTTTGAATATATCACTGAGGAAATCAGACAGATAAAACAGGCTGTAGGCGATAAAGTTCTGAAAGTTATTATCGAAACCTGTCTTTTGACAGACGAAGAAAAAATTGCTCTCTGCCACTGCGTAACAGATGCAGGTGCAGATTATATCAAAACCAGCACAGGCTTCTCCACAGCAGGTGCAACATTCCATGATATAGAATTGTTTGCAAAACACTGTGAAGGCAAATGCAAAATCAAAGCTGCAGGCGGCATCCGCACAAGAGATGATATGGAAAAATTCATCGCTCTGGGCGCAGACAGACTGGGTACTTCTTCCGCTATCAAAATTCTTAATGGCGAAGCCGGCAAAACTTCATACTGATAAAGTCAAAAGCAGGGTTATCCCTGCTTTTTGGTTGCTCTACTTTTTGTCGGGTGACTTGTTTCGTGAAATTATGTATATTATAATCAAAGGAGGTGTGTGCAATGGATGCCGTTTACACAGGAAATAAAATTTCACAGTTGCGAAAGCAACACAACATGACACAGAAAGACCTGGCGGCTCTGCTGTCTGTAACCGACAAAGCTGTCAGCAAATGGGAGAGAGGTCTTAATTTTCCGGACCTGCTCACATTGGAAAAGCTGGCAGATGTACTGCACACCTCTGTTGTGGAACTGCTGGGCATAGAACAGCACACCAACGAACAGGTGGCGTCAGAAATTGCAGAAATTGCCAACAGTGAAAAACAGTACCTGTTGAGACAGATACACAACAGAGGCTGGCTGATTATTGTAACAGGAGCCCTGCTGTATATCAGCCTGATATATACTGATAAAATGCTTTATGACAAAGGTATACATGGTATATACATACTTGACAAAGCACCTTGGGTGAGGCTTATTGTGGGCTGTGTCAGCGTTTCAGTCGCCAATGCCAACAGACTTATGGGTAAGCAAAGTATTTTATCAAAACTGTGGAAATATATAAAACAAACAAAAATATATGAAATGATTATCTCGTTTTTTACAAAAGTGTGGGATATAACAGTAAAAATATCCAGGAAAACACCAATAAATTATATAATAGACCGATATTTTGAAGATAAATAAAAGCTGTGGACCTAACCACAGCTTTTTGCTTGGAACAAACTGCGTAGAGGCGATTCACAAATTGCCCACTTTACGTAATAAACTGCAATTCATCCGATACAATCCCTCACCAGTTTTCCATCCTGCAGCACATATGCGCAGTCTGCATATTGCAGCAGAGATTTGTCGTGAGTTATCATTATAATTGCACTTCCGTTATCTCGCAGTGTCAGTATGCCTTCCAGTACCAACTGTGCGCTGTCACTGTCCAGATTGCCTGTAGGTTCATCACAGAACAGTATTCTCGGTTTTGTCACCAGCGCCCTTGCTACCGCCACTCTCTGCTGTTGTCCGCCGGACAGCTGATGAGGATAATTATAGTACTTGTCTGCCAGACCCATTCTGTCCAAAGCGGCCATAGCCATATTTCTTCTGGCAAAATAGTTCACCTTGTTGTATTTCAGTGGCAGGGCCACATTTTCTATGCTGTTTTTACTGCTTATCAGATTATAACTCTGGAAAATAAAACCGATATTTTTTCTTCGCAGCTGTGCCATCTGCCTGTTTTTTATGCCGTTTATTTTCTGCCCCATCAGAAACAGTTCACCGCTGTCCGGCTTGTCCAGCCGGCTCAATACATTCAGCAGGGTGCTTTTGCCTGTGCCGGATGGCCCTGTTATAATGCAGAACTGTCCGCCTGTCACCTCTATACACAGATTATCCAGCACCTGCAGTTTGTCATAACCCTTGCTGATATTTTTACCTTTAATCATCATCCACCTGCAACAATTCAGTATTACCGATACTATTATTGCAAAAAAGCCTTCTGAATAAACAGAAGGCTTTAAGTATATTCAATTAAAAAACAAGCCCGATAGCACCCAGCAGGCCATAGGATGCAATTCCCATGATAATACCTGCTGCCAGCACACCAGCGCATACAGCAATAAAGGATTTGCCTTTGTCCAGGTCCAGCAGTGCTGCGGCCAGAGAACCGGTCCAGGCACCTGTGCCAGGCAGCGGAATAGCCACAAATGTGAACAGTGCCCAGTATTTTGCATCACCGAATTTTGCACCTGCTGCATGGCCTTTTTCCAGTACAAAGTTTACCAGTTTTTCAAAAATTTTGAATCTGGCCATAAACTGCAGTACAGGCTTTACCATCAGCAGAATTACCGGTACAGGCAATATGTTGCCTATGGCGGCAATCAGATATGTATTTATAAAAGGCAGTCCCATACCTACACCGATAGGAATTGCACCACGCAGTTCCACAATAGGCAACATAGAGATGAAAAATACCCAGAAATACTCTTTTAAAATATTAATCATAATAAACCTCTTTATATATGAAAAAATGAAATCAAAATTTACAACCTATTTATTTTACCATATACAGCTGAAAAAATAAAGTAAAATAATAGTGAAATTACAAAATAGTAATTTATGACTTTTTGGTTGAAATTATTGACTGGAAACTATATAATATTACTTAATAATATTTTATAGATATATTTATGTATATTGAATGAAAAAATGCCTTACGGCTGAAATAAAACGGAGAGAAAGATGAAAAAACTGTTATCAGCAGTCCTGGCTGTTTTTACACTGGCAGCTGTTCTTGCAGGCTGTACCTCTGCACCGGATGATTCCGCTTCTGTACAGCCTAGTCCTACACCAAAGGTATGGTATCAGAATGCTCTTACAGGTGAGGAGCAGAGCGTAGACTATCCTCAGGGCACCAGCCCGGTGGCAGTTATGGTAAATAACATAATGACAAAGGACAGTTATAACTGCGCCTGGCCTCAGAGCGGTCTGTCAAAGGCAGATGTTGTATTTGAAATGGAAACAGAAGGCGGTATAACCAGATATATGGCTCTTTTCCACGACTGGACAAAAATGCCTGTGGTTGGTCCTATCCGCAGCGCCCGCGACCAGTTTGTGCAACTTATGATGCCATATAGAAGCCTGTATATTCACGATGGCGCATCCTCATACGCCAAAGATATGATAGACCGGTATGGCTATCACGAAAAAGACCTGCAGCCAAACACAGGAATAGCTTTCAGGGAACTTACAGAGTACAACAAAGGCAAAAAAGCCTACGAACATACTGAATTTACATCAGGTCAGCTTATTGATGAAGCTATCAGCAGCGGCAAATACAACATCAATTATAATGAAGAGTCCGGTAATATGTTTGAATGGGTTAAATATGATGAACCGGCAAGAGTACTGGATGGCGTGGATGTATCCACAATGGAATGGAGATTCTCCAACAGCTATGCTGCAAAAATCACATACAACTCTGAAAACAACAAATATACAAAAGAGCACATAAACCTTGCCTGGAATTTCTCCAAACCTCTTATTGATGCAGGAGAAAACGGCATCCCTGTGGAATTTGACAATGTATTTGTTCTCTGGACGCAGATTGAAAGATATCCTGATGGCGTTCTTTCAGATGTAAGTCTTGCCTGGGGTGGCGTAGGCTACTATTTCAACGGCGGCAAGGTGGAAAAGGTGCGCTGGATGAAAGGCAAGCCAAATGAAAAACTGCGCATAGTTTCACTTGACGGCACAGAGACAGATGTGCTTATCAATCCGGGCAAAAGCTATATCGCATTTGTAGACCTGGATTACTTCGGCACATATATGATGGACGGTGAACTGGTTGACTCTGCAAAGGACTATACAATTGTTGAAGACTTGCCTGTAGAAGAAGGCGTGGAAGCAACGGACCCTGTTTCTGCAGACCAGATTGCCCAGTAAAGTAAATTGTAAGAATATCTTAATATTTTTTACACAATTTAACATTTAAAAAGTGATACAATATTCCTTAAGGAATAAAAAATTTATTTGCAATCGAGGTGTTTGATATTAAAAAGATAATCAGTTTAATGCTGGCAACAGTTATGGCAATATCATTATTTACAGCCTGTTCAGGAACAGAATCAGGCGGTGAAAGCAATGACAACATTGTTGTTCAGCGGAAAGAATATAACTATCTGACAGGTCTGCCATTTGCAGACGATGCAGACAAAACTGCCAGACCGGTTGCGGTTATGATAAACAACCTTAAAGTTGCCCTGCCACAGAGCGGTCTCACAAATGCAGATATTATCTATGAGGCAGTTACAGAAGGCGGCATCACACGTCTTATGGCTGTTTACTCTGATATTGAAAAAATTGAAAAAGCAGGCCCTGTAAGAAGTGCCCGTGACCGGTTTATTGAAATGATGCTGCCATTGAACGCTATCTATGTTCATATCGGTACATCTACTTCTGCAGAAAGAATGCTGAATTTCTATTCTTATAAGGATATAGATGGTATTTACCTTGGTTCACTGGCTTTCGAACAGAACTCTGAACTGGCAAAGACAAAAGGTCCTGAACACAGCTGGTTTACCAACAAGGACCTTATCAAAGCCGGTATCGAAAAGAACGATATTGTAACCAAAAACAATTTCTATCCTGCCTTTGAATTTGTGGAATACGGCACAGCCCCTCGCGTGCTGGAAGGTCCGGTGGCAAACACAGTAAGCTATGCATATTCATCATATGCTGATGTCAGCTTCAGCTATGACAGTGCCACAGGCAAATATATGAAAAATGCTTTCGGCATTCCTCATATGGATGCAGATACAAACACACAGCTGGCATTTGACAATGTTTTTGTTATTCTGGCAGAATCAGGCATACAGGAAGAAAACGGCGTTCTGGCAGACATAGACTTGACAGAAGGCACAGGCTACTATTTCAATGGCGGCAAATACGAAGAACTCACCTGGAAAAAAGGTGAACCTGAAAATCCGCTGATTCTCTACAATACAGACGGCGATGTGCTGAAAGTAAACACAGGCAAAAGCTATGTTGGTATCCTGGATTTAAAACAGCGGGATACAATGGTTATTGAAGAAGAAGTGCAGACTGTAGCCAGCGTGGAAAGAGTGCAGTAATAAAGACGCAGAGAAACACCCAAACGGGTGTTTCTTTTTTTGCATAAACAGTTTCAGACAGTCGATTTTGCTGTACAAATTCAATTGTAAATGCTACAATATAATATTATATTTATTTAGCGGAGGCAGTTTTGGTAAAACAGATTTCCTTTTTTGACGGTGCATTCGGCACCTATTATTTTGAAAAAACAAAAGACTACAAACCCTGTGAACTGGCCAATATCCACTCACCGGACGTAGTTACAGATATTCATAAACAGTATGTTGCCGCAGGTGCACAGGCTATAAAGACAAACACTTTCTCTGTGAACAGCATCATTTTTGGCGACGAAAGTCAGAGAAAGCAGATTATAAAATCTGCTATGATAAATGCAAAAAATGCCACAATGGACACAGATGTGGCCATATTCTGTGACATTGGCTATATAAACAGTGACAAGGAAGAAACAGCCTACGAATATATGTACATAGCCAATGATTTTTTGAAAAACGGCGGCGAAAACTTCCTGTTTGAAACCCTGGCAGAATTTACTCCGGTGAAAAAGGCACTGCGGTTTATAAAAGAAAAACTGCCCCTGGCAACTGTGCTGGTTTCCTTTGCTGTATCACAGGACGGCTACTCTAAAAAGGGTATATACTACAAAACCCTGCTGCAGCAGGCGCTGGAAGACCCTAATGTGGATATTGTAGGGCTGAACTGTCAGTGCTCACCGTCTCATATGCGTAACCTTATCAAAAATCTGGACAAGCTGCCAAAGCCTCTGCTGGCTATGCCAAACAGTTCCTATCCGTCCGCTTTCAACGGCCATATGATATATGATGATAACAGTGAATATTTTGCAGACAAAATGGGCGAAATTTTCACTTATGGTGCAGATATTATCGGCGGTTGCTGTGGTACTACACCGCGCCATATTGAACTGGCTATCAAAAATGTACAGAAACTGAACGGTAAAAAAGAGGAAAAACAGCTGATTTCAGAAACAGTTGAACCTAAAAACACACAGTACACCATTCCGCATATGTGCGAAAGCAAAAAGATTATTGTTGTGGAAATCGACCCTCCGATGGACACTGATACATCCTTTTCAATTTCTGCAGGCTTCAAGCTGAAAGAGGCCGGTGTGGATATAATCACAGTTGCAGACTCTCCACTGGCCCGTGCCCGTGCAGACAGCATTATGGTTGCTGCCAAAATCAAAAGGGAAGTGGGCATAGAGGTTATGCCTCATCTGTCCTGCCGCGACAAAAACCGGATTTCCCTCAAAGGCAGCCTTATCGGAGCCAGCTTTGAAAACCTGAACAACATTCTGGCTGTGACAGGTGACCCGATAATGCAGGATATTTTTTCCAGAAAATCCGGTGTGTTTGCCTTCAATTCCTATGGTCTGATTTCCTTTATCAATGACCTCAATGTGCAGACTTTCCCACAGACACCTTTTGCTGTGGGGGCAGCGCTGAATGTGAATGTGAACAATTTTGACAAAGAGCTGGAAAGGGCAAAGAAAAAAGTTGAACACGGGGCAAAATTCTTCCTTACACAGCCAATTTACAATGATGATGCGGTAGAAAACTTTATCCTTGCAGCAAAAAACCTGCCTGTGCCTGTGCTGGCCGGCTTTATGCCACCGGCAGGCTATAAAAACGCAGTGTTCCTCCACCACGAGGTAAGTGGTATCACAATCGATGAGGATTTTATCGAAAGTCTGAAGGATAAAACCAAGGAAGAAGTGGTGGAAATCTCCACAGAATATTGCTTCAATCTGGCAAAAAAGGTAGCAGATTATGCAGGCGGCTTCTATCTTATGACACCTATGAAACGTGTTGACCTGACAGTGCGCCTTTCTGAAAAAATAAGAGGATACCTTGATGGTGAAACCTGATTTTACAATAGATAAAAAAGAAGTTCTCCGTTACCGGGGCCACCGCAGTGAAACAGCACCGCCCCATATTGACAGACTGGCACAGGAAATGACAGAAAAGATATACAGCAGCATTTCTCCCCGCCACATAATGCGCAGATTTTCAGTGACACAGACAGAAGACGGCGTGCTGCTGGACAGTGGCCTGCTTTTGCAGGGGCAGGATATAAAAAAACATCTGTCAGGCTGTGATAAGTGTTATATTTTCTGTGCCACAGTTGGGGTACAGGCGGACAATTTTATCCGCTCACAGCTGGCGCTGGGCAGTGTGTACGGCCTTATGGCAGACGCTGCCGCCACTGCTGCAATTGAAGCATATTGCGACACGCTGGAAAATGACCTGCGAAACCGACTGAAAGAAGAAAAAAGCTATCTTACCTGGCGTTACAGCCCGGGCTATGGGGATTTTCCTTTCACACAGCAGCCGGATATTCTGGACCTGCTGCAGGCGGAAAAATATGCAGGCATTACCTGCAGTGAAAGCTGTCTGATGATACCTGCAAAATCCGTCACCGCTGTTATGGGTGAGGCAAAGATAAAACCCGTTGAAAAAACACGCAGCTGTGACCGCTGCCCCAACAGGGAAAACTGCAATTTTTCATGCAGATAAAACAAAAGAGGAATAGAATTATGAATGTTCTTGAATATATAAAAGACAATGTGCTGTTTCTGGACGGTGCTATGGGCACTGTGCTGCAGAACAGTGGTGTTTCACCGGGCAAATATCCGGAAGCTATGAATATCACCCACCCTGATGTGGTATACAGTGTGCATGATGCATATTTTTCAGCAGGCTCTAAGCTGGTACTGACAAATACTTTTGGTGCCTCAGCACATAAAATGGCAGGCTGTGAATACACACCACAGCAGGTGATTGAGGCAGGCGTAAAAATTGCCCGCAGTGCAGCAGAAAAGCACGGCGGTTATGTTGCTCTGGATATAGGCCCTCTCGGCCGGCTTCTGGAACCAATGGGCACAATGACATTTGAACAGGCCTATGAAGACTTTGCTATGCAGGTAAAAGCAGGCGTGGCAGCCGGTGCAGACCTAGTGTTTATCGAAACTATGACAGACCTTTATGAAGTAAAGGCTGCTGTTCTGGCTGTAAAGGAAAACAGCAATCTGCCAGTTTTTACCACAATGAGCTTTGAGCAGAATATGCACACCTTTGCAGGTACATCCCTGTCTTCAATGGCTGTAACCCTTGACGGTCTGGGTGTTGACGCCCTGGGTATCAACTGCTCCCTGGGCCCTGTGGAAATGCTGCCTATGGCAAGGGAACTGAAAAAATGGACAGATAAGCCGCTGATTATCAAACCAAATGCCGGTCTGCCTTGCCTTGTGAATGATAAAACAGTTTACAACATTACAAATGAAGAATTTGCAGCTGCAATGGAAGAAATTATGTCCCTTGGGGTAAACATTGTGGGCGGCTGCTGCGGCACCAACCCTGAAATGCTTACATATTTCTTCAACAGGGCAAAACAGAGAGTAAAGACAGATATTTCAGCACGCCAGCCTGTCAGCGCAGTTTGCTCATCCGGCAGAACTGTGGTTATTGACGGTGTGAAAATCATCGGCGAAAGAATAAACCCTACAGGCAAGGCCCTGTTCAAAAAAGCACTGGAAACAAACGACCTGGACTACATCGCACGTCAGGCTGTGGAACAGATGAACGCCGGTGCAGATATTCTGGACGTAAATGTGGGCCATCTGGGTATTGATGAAAAAGAAATGATGGTAAAGGTTGTGAAAAAGATACAGTCTGTATGCAACCTGCCACTGCAGATAGACTCCTCCAATGCGGAGGTTATCGAAGCCGGCCTGCGCGTGTGCAACGGCAAAGCTATTGTAAACAGTGTCAATGGCGAAGAAGAAAAGCTGACTGCCATCCTGCCTATAGCAAAAAAATACGGCGCAGCAGTGCTGGGCCTTACCCTGGATGAAACCGGTATACCGGAAAAAGCAGAAGGCAGATTTGTAATAGCAGAAAAAATACTGTCTGCCGCCACAGCTATAGGTATCAGAAAAGAAGATGTGTTTATAGACTGCCTTACACTTGCTTCTTCTGCACAGCAGGAAGGTGCTATGGAAACACTTAAAGCTGTAAAAATGGTTTCTTCACAGCTTGGTCTGAAAACAACACTTGGTGTGTCCAATATTTCCTTTGGTCTGCCAAACAGGGAACTGCTGAACTCTGCATTTATGACAATGGCTATGTACAATGGCCTGAATATGCCTATTATCAACCCTAATATCTCTGCAATGGTGGACACTGTTTATGCTTATAACCAGCTTTCCTGTGCTGATATGGGCGGAAAAAAATACATCCGCCGTTTTGCAGACAGACAGCAGACTGCAACGGCTCACACAAATGTGTACAGTCTGGAAAATCTGATTTCCCTGGGTCTTGACGCTGAAACAAAAAAAGCGGTAAAGGACTTGCTGAAAGAAAAACAGCCACTGGAAATAGTGCAGGAAAAACTGATTCCTGCCCTGGATAAAGTGGGGAAAGACTATGAAAACGGCAAAATTTTCCTGCCACAGCTTATGCGGTCAGCGGAAGCGGCAAAAAAAGGTTTTGAAGCAATCAATGAACAGATAGCTGCAGGCGGAACCGCTGATTACGAGAAAAAAGGCCCTGTGATTATTGCCACTGTAAAAGGTGATGTACACGACATAGGCAAAAATATAGTAAAAACAGTTATGGAGAACTACGGCTATGAAGTGATTGACCTGGGCAAAGATGTTTCTCCACAGGTAATTGTGGACACAGTACAGCAGACAGGTGCACAGCTGGTGGGCCTGTCTGCCCTTATGACCACCACCGTAAAGGCTATGCGGGAAACAATTGAAAAACTGAAAATTGCAGGCAACACAGCCCCTGTAATGGTGGGCGGTGCAGTTCTCACAGCGGAATTTGCACAGGAAATCGGTGCAGATTTTTACGCAAAAGATGCGCAGGCAGCGGTGGAAATAGCAAAAGCTGTTATCGGTTAGCCGTTGCTATAGTCTGTAAAATATGGTAGAATTATCTCAAATATTAATGAGAGGTATACATTATGGCAAAATTATCTATTGAATCAACAATTAAGGATCTTCTGGCAAACAAAGAGGTTAAAAACTTCCTTGAAGACCTGGTGCCTGGCATTACAACAAATCCACTTGTTCTGCTGGCAAAAAACAAACAGCTGAAAGAAATCACAGATAAACTGGATGACCTTATCGATGATAAAACAATCGATAAAATTATCAAGTTCCTTGAAGAACTGAAAGAGGACAACTGATAATTGCATAACGGATAAAAGCAGGGTGCGGCCCTGCTTTTGTTTTGGGCAAAAAATAACCCCTGCTCATTGAGCGGGGGTTATTCTGTATATTTTATCTCGTGGGTTTCCATCTTCCGTTACAGAATATGCAGCCACTGTGGTATCAACAGATGTTTGCTGTTACGGCCTGCATATTCATTCTCCTTTGTCTGTTTTTGTATATCACCTCACTTTTGCGCAAGTTATTAAAATTCTTTTTCAGCGTAAGCATTTGCAGCTCTTTTCACAAATGTGATAACTCTCATTTTTTTATCTCCTTTCCCATTTTATAAAGTATGTACAATGTCAGATTATTTGTTTGCATAGCTTTTAGCAGCATTTCTCATAAATTTTACTATGTTCATATTGCTTTCTCCTTTCATATTTTCTCCGTTGTGATTATTTGTTTGCGTAGCTTCTTGCAGCGTTTTTCATAAATCTTACAATGCTCATTTCTGTTTCCTCCTTAATAAAATCTTGGCTTGTTGCCGGCAGCCTGCCTGCCATTGTTCAGGCAGGTTGTTGGTGTGTATATTATTACCATATCTGCACCTCCTGATGGTTTTTGTGTTTCAGCTGAGTACCTTTGTTCTCCTGCTGTGATTATAATATACAACAGCTTTTTGATTTTGTCAACAAAAACCATACATAAAATTTGTGCAAAATGCATAAAGTGAAATAATAAAATTATATATTATCACAATTTAGCTATAATTAATTTAGCAAAAATTAATAAAACTAAATTAAAATAACAGAAAGACCAATCGATACTTAATTATCGAATAACTTTTTGTGCACAACTTATACTGCAAAACAATTGTTTTGTGCACAATAAATAAAGCAGGGAAGCGGTGCTTCTCTGCTTTATTTGTTGCCTACCCATGTGTGAAAAATCTTCTGTCCATAAATTTCTGTGCCACAGTGTATGGGTCTTCGTGATAGTCGGTATTGTCATATGGTTCGTGATATATGTCTTTTATACCGTTTCTTTTCCAGCGTGGGGTCTGTTCTGTGTCCTCCGGTTCCAGCGGGCCGCTGTAATCATCGCTGAAATACATATCCTCCACATACCGGTTGTATTCGCTGTTGTTGGAATTTGTGGCACGGCGTGGGAAATTATACTTGTTCTTTTTCATATAATCACCTTATTCTTCTCTCTGCCTTTTGTCATCATAGTCCAGCAGTTCAGGAAAAGTTTCTGCATACACTGTAGCCGCCAGTGTTTCCTGCATTTCCTCCAGCAGCATCTCATCATAGGTCTGGGCCATCATAGCTGCAGTGGGGTTGTAATTCTTTTTTTCATAGGCGCGGGGCGCCTTGTATTTATCTTTTTTCTTTTCAGACATAACTTTATACCTCCTGTGGCTATATTATCTGCAGTGATATAAAAAATAGTATGCCAAATATTGTTATTAATCATTTCTTAAGAAAAATATTTGTAAATCTTATGAAATATAGTATAATGTAAAAAAATGTGTAAAAATTGTGAAAAAGGAAAATTTATGAGAGTAAAGGTAGATACATCTGCACTGGTGCATCCTGCACTTATGAACGATAAAACAATAAATGTTTACCGCATAAGCATTGCTATGAAAGATATGGTAGACCCTGTTGTGCTGCAGCAGGCGCTGAACACAATGGTAAAAAGATTCCCTATGATATGCTGCCGCATGACAAAGGATAATTTCTGGTACTATACAGAAAGTCTGGGAAAAATCACTGTTACAGAAGATGATGGCAATATTCTCGGTTCACTTACCCCGGAAAATATTTTCCAGCAAGCAACAAACGTAATGTATTACGGAAACAAAATAATTGTGGAGGCATTTCATTCAGTGGCTGACGGCTTTGGTATTTTTACCTTTATCAATGGTCTGCTGGGAGAATACGGCAGCCTGAAATACACCACCGATGCAGAGAGAATCCACTGGGGCATCGCCACAGAAGCCGAGGTGGAAGATGGCTTCCTGCGCCACGGCAACGCAACAGGCCGCCGGAAAAAAGTGGTGAAAATCAGACGCCGGTACAAATTCCCCGAAAGACGCAAAGGGGACAAGCTGAACTTTACTACATTTACTATGAATGCAAAGGAAATGAAAAATCTGGCAAAGCAGCACCGGTGTACATTGAACGAACTGCTGCTGGCTATGGTATACAGTGCTATTTTCAACCTGAAGGACACTGCTGACAAGGATGTTGTGGTTGCTGTGCCTATTAACCTGCGCAACAAGTTTGATTCACCGTCTTTGAGGAATTTCTCTTATCTGGCTTCCACCGTTCTGCGCAAGGACGGAAAAACCACTGGCGAACTTATCCGCGAAATCCGTACACAGCTGCATAAGCAGAACAACAAAGAATATCTGCACAAAGCTATAACAAATATTGCCCGCATAGGCAACAATCCATTTATGAAAATGTGCCCACTGGCGGTGAAAAACTTTTTCATCCGTCTTGGCGTAAAGCTGGGTGCAGACAAAACCTGTATGACTGTTTCCAATCTGGGAGACCTTGCATATATGCTGCCTGCGGCGGTGGATTATATTGACCATATCGATATTATGCTTTCCCCACGCCGCAACAGCCCGTACAACTGCTGTGTATCCACAATGAACGGCAATCTGAATATCACATTTACCCACAGTGCTGTGGAAGATGTGTTCCTCCGTGGTATTTCCGGCTGGCTTGAGGAAAACGAAATCAAGTACGCTACACAGCTGCATTAAAAAATAAAAACAAAACATTTGTAAACAACAGGCACAGCAGAAACTGCTGCGCCTGTCGTTGTATATCCGGATAAATTTTGATAAAATATAATCAGTCAGAAAAATTTGAATTTAACTATTAAAAACTAATCAAAACAAATATGGTTTTTTGAAAATTGTATCCAATACAATTATTATCTTGATAATAAATATAACACCTGTATAATAGATTTAAAGATAACAACAGATTTTATTTTCTCTGTGAAAATTTTCAAAAATCTGTTAATAACGGACGAGGAGATAAGAGAATGAATCAGCGTATTATAAATGCTGCAAGAGAAGCAGCAAAAAAATATGAAAGCTTTTATTTATATGACGAAAAAGGTATACAGGAAAGTGCAATCCGTTTAAAAACAAGTTTTTCTGATGTAGAGTTTATTTATTCCGTTAAATGCAATCCTGATGAAAGAGTTTTGAATACAATATTCGGACAAGGATATGGTGCAGATGCTGCCAGCCTGGAAGAAGTGCTTAAGAGTATGAAAGCAGGTTTATCACCAGATAAAATATATTATTCCGCCCCTGGCAAAACACAGTTTGATATAGAAAATGCTATAGATAAGTGTGTACTTATAGCCGACAGTATTGATGAAATATATCTTATTGATAAAGTAGCGAAAGAAAAAAATATTAATGTGAAAATCGGTTTGCGTATTAATCCCGATTTTACATTTTTGGCAGATAAAGGTGTGCCATCAAAATTTGGTGTTGATGAAGAAAAAGCACTGGCATTTATTGCATATAATCGATGCGCAAACATTGAAATTACGGGTATCCATGTTCATTTGCGCTCACAGGAGCTGAATGCAGATGTATTAGTAAACTATTGGAAGAAAATGCTGGCTTTGGCTGATAAATTTCGAGATGCTTTGGACAAACTGGAATATGTGAATATGGGCAGTGGTATCGGCATCCGGTATGCGGCAACAGATATTCCTTTGAATATTAACAATCTTGGAGATTTAATAAAAGAACAATTCAAAAATTTCTGTAAATCAAATCCGGATACAAAAGTTATTATAGAAACTGGCCGTTATGTTGTATGTGACAATGGCTGGTATGTAACGCAGGTACTTGACAGAAAGGAATCTTACGGTAAAACATTTATTATACTTAAAAATACTCTCAATGGTTTTATTCGTCCATCTCTTGCTCAACTGATTATGTCTTATACCTCCGATGAAAACCCTAACGGAACAGAACCGCTGTTTACATCAAAAAATGCATTTTCATTTATTCCGTTAAAAGAAGGAGAAATGACTGAAAAAGTAACCCTTGTAGGAAATTTATGTACAGCAGCTGATGTTGTAGCATCGGATATTATGATGCCTTATCTTGAAAAAGGTGATTTGATAGCTGTTACAAACGCCGGCAGTTATGCGGCAGTTTTATCGCCAATGCAGTTTTCTTCGCAGGTTCCACCAGTACAGCTTTTCGTTCTTGCAGATGGAAAGTTTATCTGATATTTTATAATCGCTCAAATATATGTGTGTGGTTAGATATATCTGTTCACAAAATTTCAATTTATCTGACAGATATAAAATCCGGACTGCGGTTTGCAGTCCGGATTTAATCATTTCATAAATACCTGTAAAAACAAAAGGCGGACAATAGTCCGCCTTGAATTATTTTATTTCCAGTTTTCTTCCAGCTGTGCCAGTTTTTCTACACGTCTTGCGTGTCTGCCGCCTTCAAATTCTGTTTCCAGGAATACGTCTACCATTTCGCATGCCAGGCCAGGACCTACTACGCGGCCGCCCATAGACAGCACGTTTGCGTCGTTGTGCAGGCGTGTGTATTTTGCGCTGAATGT
>CAZYSS010000011.1:28321-31144 GCA_964649845.1 uncultured Oscillospiraceae bacterium | reverse complement strand
AAGCCTCATTTTTGATGACGTTGTAGTTAGAGTTTCTGCTTCCTACGCAACAGCTATGCATATCGACACAGACGAAGCAAACGCTTGTGGCGGCGCAACAGTTGGCGAAATCGTTAAATAATTTAAATTATCGCAAATTAAAAGACTGCTCGTACGGGCAGTCTTTTTTATATGTATTATTCTGTTATCATCTTCCACTCATAATTTTGTATCCACTTTCTTTCGCCTACAAAACGCAGGCGACAGGTGGCAGTTGACCGGTCACTGAATGTGTATATTGTATCAAATGACATATATATAGCCTTGCCCTCATATCTTACATCTCTGCTGTCTCTGACAGGGGATATACTGACAATATCGGCACCGGAATTTTTATAATCTCTTGTCAGATAAAAATAATTATCTTTAATCAGCCGGTCTGCATATTGGTCAAACACAGCGGTTTCAAATCCACCGCCACAGGCACCTGCGTCAAATGAAACAGGCCGATTTGCAATATACAGCACGGTAACTATAAAAGTTATAAGTGCGGTGATAATTATTGTTATAATATATGTCCACAGCTTTGGCAGTTTCTTCTTTTCTGTTTTATCACCAACGGCTATATATTCCACAGTTGTACCCAGTATTTCCGCCAGCAGTATCAGGTTGTCTGTGTCCGGTCTGGTTTCGTTTTTCTCCCATTTGTGCACAGCCTGCCTTGAAATACCCAGTTCGTTGGCAATGTATTCCTGTGTGTAGCCTTTGCCGGTTCGCAGCTTCTGTATTCTTTCGCCTATGGTCATCTTATCACCTCTGGCTATATTGTAGCAAAACTGTCAGGAATCGTCCACCAACTATCTGTCAACTTTCGGTTGACAGCCATAAATTTGCATAAAGATATTGAAATTTGAGAAAATATATGTTAATATAGAGTGGTTACAGGACAGTGCTATCAGCGTTGTCAGATATACAAAGAGAGCCGCACGAGGGCAGGCCGTGAACCGTGTCAGGTGGGGAACCAAGCAGCACTAAGCGGATTCTCCCTGCGATGCTCAGCTTTCTTTGTATATGTGATAATGCAAAACGCTACGGCGTTTATAGCCTGTCCTATTTTAAAATAAGGAGGTCAGTTTATGCATATAGCCCTGTACAGAAAATACCGCCCTAAAACTTTCAGCCGGGTAATCGGCCAGAAATATGTTGTAGAGGCGCTGAAAAACCAGATTGCAGGCGGCAAGATAGGCCATGCTTTTCTTTTTACAGGTACCCGCGGTACAGGTAAAACCAGCTGTGCCAAAATATTTGCCAAAGCCGTAAACTGCCTTCATCCTGTAAACGGCGAACCCTGCCTTGAATGTGATGTGTGCAAAGGCATTGAAAATGAATCCATCTATGACGTTACTGAAATGGACGCCGCTTCCAACAACTCTGTTGAAGACATCCGCGATGTGCTGAACGAGGTAAACTATCTGCCTGTTATGGCAAAATACCGCGTTTACATCATAGACGAAGTTCATATGCTTTCAGCAGCTGCTTTCAATGCACTGCTGAAAACACTGGAAGAGCCGCCTGCACACGTTATCTTTATTCTGGCCACCACAGAAATCCACAAGGTGCCTGCCACAATTCTTTCACGCTGCCAGCGCTATGACTTTACAAAGCTGACTGTGGAAGACATTGCAGACGCCCTGCTGGAAATAGCAAGGGAAGAGGGCATACAGCTTACAGCAGGTGCGGCAAAAATGATTGCCACCCTGTCAGACGGCGCAATGCGCGATGCCAACAGTATTCTGGACACCTGTGTTTCAATGGGTAATTACATTGATGAAAACACAGTGGCAAACCTTGTGGGTGTGTCAAAAGACGAAGATATTTTCGCTTTTGCAGACAACCTTATAGCAGGTGATATGGCAGCGGCACTGCAGTCACTTATGGAGCTGACACAGCGTAGCGTGGATATACGCCGCCTGTGTGAAGAATTGATTACCCATTTCAGCAATCTGCTGGTTGCCAATCTGGTTGGCAGCACACCGCAGCTTATGAATATTTCTCGGGAAAAGTTTGACAGGCTGAAAGAGCAGGCAAAAACCTGCTCGCACCAGTTTATATCCTTTGCGCTGAATTGTTTTACAAATGCACTGGACAGCATTGCAAAAGGCCAGAATGCAAAAATTGCAATGGATATAGCTGTTTATACAATGTGCAATACACAGCGGATTCCGCAGACAGTGCCTGTCCGTCCACAGTCTGTGCAGAATACACAGCCACAGCATACATCACCACAGCCACAGCCTGCAGTTCAGCAGAAACCACAGCCAGTAACAGAAAAGCCTGCAGAAGAAACGCAGCAAAAGACGGCACAGCAAGCACCACAGCCACAACCTGTACAGCCTGCAACACAGGTAAAACCTGAACCGGTGCAGTCACAGGAAAAACCTGTGATGTTTGCATATTGGCAGGATGTTATAGACCTTATCGCTGATGTGGATATTCCGCTTCATTCCTTTATCAAAAATTCCACTGCTTACCTTTATAAAAGCATTGTGTATATCAAAGGCAATGAAGGTTTGAACAACTATATCCGCACCAACAAAGAGGTGAACGGCATTATCAAAAATGCCATTTTCAACGTCTGCGGCAAGCGCTACAACATTGGCGGCTACAAAAATATAGCCCATATGTTTATTGAAGCAGGCCACGACAGTCTGGATGATATTCTCGCCCTGCGCAATCTGGGTGTAGAAGTTAATATAGAATAATTTTTAAGGAGAATATATATTATGAAAGCAAGATTACCAAAAGGTATGGGCGGCGGCCCACAGAACATGAACCGGATTATCA
>CAZYSS010000011.1:0-28311 GCA_964649845.1 uncultured Oscillospiraceae bacterium | reverse complement strand
CAGAAAATGCAGGA
Organism: uncultured Oscillospiraceae bacterium; assembly: GCA_964649845.1. GTDB lineage: Bacteria > Bacillota > Clostridia > Oscillospirales > Ruminococcaceae > RGIG3102. The sequence continues at coordinate 28,297 of CAZYSS010000011.1, read as the reverse complement.
CGATATGAAAGCCCTGCAGGACAAGCTGGATGAAACAGAATACGTTGGTGAAAGCGGTTCAGGTCTGGTAAAAGCTACAGTTACAGGCAAACACGATGTTGTTGCGCTGTCTATCGACCCAAGTGTTGTAGACCCTGAAGATATTGAAATGCTGGAAGACCTTGTTGCTGCAGCAGTTAACGATGCTATCACAAAAGCAAGAATTGAAAGTGAAACAGAAATGGGCAAAATCACAGGTGGTCTTAACGTACCTGGTATCCTGTAATTATGGCACAGTACAATGCAGAGCCTCTTGAAAGGCTGATAAACAATTTCTCCCGTCTTAACGGCGTAGGCCGCAAGGGCGCCACACGTATGGCTTATCAGGTGCTGGCAATGGATGAAAATGCCGCCAAGGAATTTGCAGCTGCAATCCTTGATGTACACACCAAAATCAAGCGCTGTCCTGTATGCCAGAACTTTACAGACAAGGAAATCTGTCCTGTATGTTCCTCTGCAAAACGTGATGAATCCATTATATGTATTGTGGAAAGTCCCCGCGACGTTGCCACATTTGAAAAAACAAGGGAATACAAAGGTCTTTACCACGTGCTTCACGGACTGATTTCACCTATGGACGGCATCACAGCAGAACAGCTGACAGTAAAAGAACTGCTGGTCCGTCTGCAGGATGACAAGGTAAAGGAAGTCATTATGGCTACCAGCCCTACCATTGAGGGTGAAACCACAGCCATGTATATCTCACGCCTTATAAAACCGCTGGGTATAAAGGTAACGCGCCTTGCCTATGGTTTGCCAGTAGGGGCTTCACTGGAATATGCAGACGAAGTTACGCTTTACCGTGCGCTTGAGGGCAGAAGAGAAATTTAACATAAAATATTCAGCACAGCATATGCTGTGCTTTTATTTTGATTTTGTGCTGGGCATTGCTCACATCATACTCCTGTTCTGCATAGTATAAATCAGAATACAGGGGTGATTTTATGTTGTTTGATGTTTATATGATAGTTATAACAGCTTTTGCTCTGTTTGGTATGTTTTGTCTTGCAGAACAGATAATTATGGCGATAAAATACGGCGATTCTCCAAAATCAGTTACAATACTGCGCTACGATGCCTCATATAAAACCTATGATACAATACGGTTTTTACATAATTCCCTTTATAACAACGAAATAGTGGTGCTGTCGGACAATTCTGCCCACAAATGCCCTATGGCCACCACCATATCACAGGGAGAATTATCACAATATATCACAAATGCTTTATTTACAAAACCAGACAATTAAATTATAATTAAATATGTATAAAACTAATGGAGATTTAAAATTGCAGGAGCTTGACAGACTTGAAGGCACAATTGCATATATAACCTTTTCCAGTCAGGATACAGGTTTTACAGTTCTTGAACTGCAGACCGATGGTGATATGGTTACAGTAGTGGGAGAGATGGTTGGTGTGGCCCCGGGGCAACAGCTTGTTGTTCATGGCACATATTCCAATCATCCTTCTTTTGGTGTGCAATTCAAAGTGCAAAATTATGAAGTTGCTCTGCCAAGTGATGAAAATGCAATTTACGATTATCTTGCCAGCGGTGCAGTAAAAGGGATAGGTCCTGTTACTGCCAAAAGAATTATCAAAGCTTTTGGCTCCAATGCACTGGAAATACTGGAGTGTGACCCTGTACAGCTGGCTACTATAAAAGGCATATCCTACCGCCAGGCACTGGAAATACAATCTGAATTCAAACGTATTTACGGAATACAGGATGTAATTATGAATCTGTCAAATTATGGTCTTTCTGCCAGTCAGGCCATAGCTCTTTATGGCGTTTATGGACAAGCTACTACAGAGATTATCAGCACAAACCCATATCTTCTGTGTAATGACCCTGTATTCCTGCCATTTGAACGGGCAGACAATATTGCAAATAAAATGATGCTGGAGTATGACAGCCACCAGCGCATAGCAGGAGGCGTGCTGTATGTGCTGCGCCACAACAGTCAGAACGGCCATTGCTGTGTGCCTTATGACAGGCTGGTGGAAACAGTTTCTGCCTTTATTGGTGTAGAGCCTGAAAAGGTGGAAACGGTAATAGAAGAAAAATGTGACGAGGGGGAACTGTTCACAGAAGATATAAATGATCGCACTTTCGTTTATCTTGCTCAGCTTTATGTGGCGGAGCTTGTCAGCTGCCAGAAATTAGGCCAGCTGCTGGCGGTAAAGCCCCAAAAGCATAAAGATATATCATCTGTAATCAACACAGTGCAGCAGCTGTTGGACATCTGCTATGCCCCAAACCAGATAAAAGCGCTGGAAAAGGTGGCAGACAGCAGTGTGTGCATAATTACAGGCGGTCCGGGCACAGGTAAAACCACCCTTGTAAAAGGCATTATCACAATGTTTGAGATGCAGGCCGATGTGGTAAGCCTGTGTGCCCCTACAGGCCGTGCGGCAAAGCGATTGAGCGAACTTTCCGGCAAAAATGCAAAGACTATCCACCGTCTTCTGGAGGTAGTGCCCGGCTCAAGAAATGATATAAAATTCCAGCGTAATCAGGACAACCCAATCCCTTGTGATGTGCTGATTGTGGACGAGTGCTCAATGGTGGACATTGTACTGTTCAGCCAGTTGATTACAGCCGTAAAGGATGGCTGCCGTATCGTGCTGGTGGGTGACTATAACCAGCTGCCTGCAGTTGGTCCGGGCAATGTGCTGAAAGATCTGCTGGACTCACAGCTGGTTCCGAACGTTCAGCTGACGGATATTTTCCGTCAGGCACGGCAGAGTGATATTGTGGTAAACTCCCACGCCATAAATCAGGGGATATACCCTAAAACCAGTGGTAAAACAGGGGATTATTTCTTTATAGAAACAGGAGAAAATGTGGAGGACCTTATTTCAGGTCTTGTGCAGACACGCCTGCCCCGCACCTACGGCTTTGATAGCTTTGACGATATACAGGTGCTTACCCCGTCCAGAAAAAGACGTGGCGGCACCACAAACATAAATGCTACGCTGCAATCAGTGCTGAACCCGGAAACAGACGGCAAGCCCCAGCTGACTTTCAATGGTATAACCTTCCGCCTGGGGGACAAGGTTATGCAGATAAAAAACAACTACGACCTGCAGTATGTCCGCGACAACGGCGAAACAGAGGTAGGGGTTTTCAATGGGGATATAGGTCAGATTATCGGTGTGGACCGCTTCAACAAGGCGCTGACAGTTAAATTTGACGACAAAACATACGTGTATCCACAGGAGTTTTTCACTCAGCTGGAACACGCCTGGGCTGTGACAGTCCACAAAAGCCAGGGCAGTGAATTCAGGGCGGTTATACTGTGCCTGTCAGATACGCCAAATGAACTGCAGTACCGCAACCTGCTTTACACCGCATTCACACGCGCAAAGGAATTGCTGGTGGTTGTGGGTCGCAGTGAAATACTGGCTAATATGGTATCAAACAGCCGCAAGCAGTTGCGCTATTCAGGTGTAAAACATTTTTTAGAGGAATTCAATGGCTGATTTATTGAAACAGATTTTTATAGTGCCGAAATGCAAGTGTTGCTTTAAGCCTGCAGACAGAAACAATCTCTGTGATTCCTGCCGCATTGAACTGGCAAAATGCAGGATAAAGAACCCGTCTCTGCCGACAAACAAGAAAATAGAACTGATTTCTGAAAGCTATGCTTCATATAAATATGAAAACCGGGCAAGGGATGTTGTCACCCGTGCAAAATTCCGAAATCCTGCCCCTTTTCTGGCATCACTTTTAGATGATATTTCCATTGACATAAATCACATTTTGTCGCAAAATAATATAGATATAATAGTGCCTGTTCCTTGCCATAAATCAAAGCTTTATACACAGGAATACGACCTTTCTGATGAAATGGCAAAACGTATTGCAAAACATTCCGGCAAGGAGTATTCCCACTGTGTCACAAAGAACAGAAAAACTGAAAAGCAACATAATCTGCCCCGCGACAGAAGAAGGGCAAATCTTGTAAACGCTTTTGAGGTGAACGAGAATCTTACAGGCAAAAACATACTTATCATAGATGATGTAATTACCACAGGCTTTACCGCTTCCTCCATAGCCCTTGAATTAAAGCTGGCTGGGCGGGAAAGGGTATATGTCTGGGCTTATACTTTGAACATATAGAGAAAGGAAAATACAAAATGGCAAACACAAACGATATCGGTATTGACCTTGGTACCACTAAAGTTATGATATATAAAGAGGGCGAAGGCGTGGTTCTCAACGAACCAAGCGTTGTTGCTTATGATGCCAACACAGGAAAACCATTTGCTTTTGGCGAAGAAGCTTTCCGTATGGTTGGCAAAACACATAAAAACATAGTTGCAGAATACCCTCTGAAAGATGGTGTTATCTCCAACTATACCCTTACAAAGGAAATGGTAAAATATTTTATCAACAAAGCATACAATTCAAAGGTTATGAAACCAAAGGTTTGCATCTGTATCCCAAGTGCTGTTACAGGCATTGAAGAAAACGCAGTTGTAGACGCTGCTGTTTCAGCCGGTGCACGTCAGATTTTCCTTATTGAAGAACCTATCGCTGCAGCTATCGGTGCAGGCATAGACGTGATAAAAGCCAATGGCAATATGATTGTAGACATAGGCGGTGGCACCACAGACGTGGCTGTTATATCCCTCGGTGGCATTGTATGCTCTAAATCAATAAAAATTGCAGGCAACACATTTGATCGTGAAATCGCAAAGGCACTGAAAAACAAATACAACTTTGTGGTGGGTCAGAGAACAGTTGCCAACCTGAAACACGAAGTTGCCAACTGTATGCCAACAGAAGAAGAAAACGTAACCTTTAAAATCAAAGGTATAAATCTTCTCAAAGGCCTGCCTGGCACACTGGAAATTACAACAGAAGACATATATCCTGTTATAGAACCTATCATTGCAGAAATTCTTGCCACAGTTAAGCAGGTGCTGGAAGTAACACCGCCTGAACTGTCCGGTGACCTTTTTGAAAACGGTATTGTTCTCACAGGTGCAGGTGCAAAAATCAAAAACCTGGACAAATATTTGCAGTCACATCTGACAACAAGGGTTTTCCTGGCTGATGAGCCTGAATGCTGCGTTGCCAAAGGCACAGGTATGTCTTTCGGTCTGGAAGGCAAGCTGGAAACAGGCTTCCGCGATGTAACACCTGGCTTTACAAGATAAATAAACTCAAAAAAGGCGATTTTCAATACAATCGCCTTTTGTCGTGTAAAAATGGATTATAAAGTAGTAAAAGACAACAGAAGAAAAAAGATGGTTATGTCAGTGTCCAATGACGGCACTGTTGTAATTACTGTGCCAAAATGGACAAGGAAACGGCGGATTGATCATTTTTATAAAAGCAATCTGCAGTGGATAGAGCAGAGGAGGGCGGTTATAGGCCGGCAGCGGTCACGGTACATAAAGCTGTCAGAGCAGGACATCAGAAACCTTAAAAAACAGGCAAAAAATGATATGACAGAAAAAACACAGCGCTATGGCAGAATAATGGGTGTTATGCCACAGGCTGTAAAAATCACCTCTGCACGTAAAAGATGGGGCAGCTGCCGCAGAATGGATGGCAGCTACACCATATGCTATTCCTACCGCAATATGTTTCTTCCGGCCAGAGTGCAGGATTATATAGTCGTGCACGAACTGGCCCATATACTGCATTTTGACCATTCAAAGGAGTTTTACACAGAAATTGAAAAAATACTGCCTGACTGGCGAAATCTGGAAAAACAGGCAGATAATTTTATAGATTATCACATCTATTAATCGGTTGTTTAAACCAGTACAATATGGTATAATTAATAGATTAATAACGGAGAGTGAATAATGGATTTTACAAGAGCAACCCAACTTAGAAAACAATATATAACACAGCAATTTTCCCATCTGAACAATATGCAGCGGCAGGCTGTTTATCATATAAAAGGCCCGTTGCTTATCTTGGCAGGTGCAGGCAGCGGCAAGACCAGCGTGCTTATCAACCGTATATCAAATATGGTGCGTTTTGGCAACAGCTACAACAGCCAATATTTTCCGGGTGATGTAAGCGATGAAACACTTGCTATGCTGGAGGACGCTGTAAACAATAAAACAAAACTGGATTTTGAAACAGAATGTTCACTTGCCACAGGCAGGATATATCCGTGGAATATTCTGGCTATCACGTTTACAAACAAAGCAGCGGCAGAACTGCGTGCAAGACTGGAAGCATCTCTTGGTCAGTCCTCAAAGGATATTATGGCCAGCACCTTCCACTCATTATGTATGAGAATTCTGCGCAGGGACGGCTATCTGCTGAACTACCGGAAAGAATTTACAATCTATGATACAGATGATCAGAAACGTGTTATGAAAGAGGTTATGAAGGACCTTAACATAGATGATAAATTTGTTCAGCTGAAAGCAGCTATGAACAGGATTTCTGGCTATAAAGACAAGCTGATTGGCCCAGCAGAAGCCGAAAAATACGCCACAAACACCCACGAAAAACTGATTGTGCGATGTTATGAGGAATATCAGTCCCGTCTTAAAAAGGCGAATGCCATGGACTTTGACGATCTGATTTTCCAGACAGTAATGCTTTTCCGCGCAAATGATGATGTGCTGGAATACTATCAGAACCGCTACCGCTATATTATGGTGGACGAATATCAGGACACCTCCACAGCCCAGTTTGAACTTATCAATCTGCTGGCAAGCGGTCACAACAATCTGTGTGTAGTAGGTGATGATGACCAGAGTATCTATCGTTTTCGCGGTGCCACAATTGAAAATATCCTCAGTTTTGAGGAACAGTTCCCGGATTCAAAGGTTATCCGCCTTGAACAGAACTACCGTTCCACATCAAACATTCTCAACGCCGCCAACAGTGTAATTGAAAACAACAAAGGCCGTAAAGGCAAAACACTGTGGACCTCTACAGCAGGCGGGGAAAAGGTTAAAATTTATCACCTTGAAAAAGAATTTGACGAAGCACAGAATGTGGTTTCTGTAATCGGTGAAAATGTTAAAAAAGGCGCAAAGCTGTCTGACCACGCAATTCTCTACAGAATGAATATGCAGTCAGCCAATATGGAAAACGCCCTTGCCCGCAGCGGTATTTCATATCGTGTTATCGGCGGACACCGTTTCTACGACCGTGCAGAAATCAGGGACATAATGGCATATATCCATATTGTGGTAAACCCTACAGACAATCTGCGCCTCAAACGTATCATCAACACCCCTGCAAGAAAAATCGGCAATACCACAATCAATACAATACAGGAAATTGCCGAAGAAAAAGGCGTAAGTATGATTCAGGTGCTGTACAATATGTACGATTATCCGCGCCTGTCCCGCGCTCTTGCACCGCTGAACAACTTCCTCAATATATACCGCAGTCTGCTGGAACTGTACCGCACACGTCCTATGGAAGAATTTGTTCCTAATCTTATAAAAATCACAGGTTATGAACAGATGCTGGCTGATATGGGTGAAGAAGGCAGAACCAAGCTGGAAAACGTTGGTCAGCTGGTTTCCAACATTCAGGCGTACAAGGATATGAACGAAGATGCCACACTGGAAATGTTCCTTGAGGAAGTAAGCCTTATCAGCGATATAGACAACTATGACGAAAATGCTGACAGTGTTACACTTATGACTATCCATTCTGCAAAAGGTCTGGAATTTCCATACGTGTTCCTTGTGGGCGTGGAAGAAGGGATTTTCCCGGGAGAAATGTCACGTTACAACCCGGATGACATTGAAGAAGAACGCCGTCTGCGGTATGTTGGCATTACACGTGCCAAGAAAGAACTGTATATTTCCCATTGCAGTGAAAGAATGGTGTTCGGCCAGACAAAACGCCCTCTGCCGTCACGCTTTATAGAAGAAATGGACAAGTCAGTATGCGAAATGATTGACAAACGTCCTAAAGTGAAAAAGGTAGAGCCGATGAGCCGTGCAACAGTTGTGAACACACGTTCACCGTACAGTCGTTCAGCATTCCTTGACAACTCCACAGTTGCCCCTAAAAAGCCTGTACCTTCACAGACAGGCAAAAAGGTGTTTGCAGTGGGAGACAGAGTACGTCATAATGTATTTGGTGACGGTATAGTGGTAAAAATCACTCCTATTGCCAACGATTCAATGCTGGAAATCACCTTTGACAGTGTAGGTACCAAAAAGGTTATGGCAAATTTTGCCCCTGTTTCAAAGATAGATTAATTTAAGCGCGTAGGGGCGGTTATTAATCGCCCGCAGATAACGATTAAATCAATATTCTGCTGTAACCGCGTAGGGGAAGATTATTATCTTCCCGCGGGAGGCGGAACGCCTCCCCTACGGACACGGGTGCATATATTTATCGCGTAGGGGACGGCCTCCTGGATGTCCCGAAAAAAGGGAGAAAAAACGCGTAGGGGACGTTGCTCACAACGTCCCGTGGATTCCCAACAGAATATATGTTTCCTACACCATCTGTAATAATTAATAATATCTTAAGAAACACCCGACAGACTGTTAATAATTTTTAGTTTATAATACATAAAGAGAAGAGGTTTATTATGAAAGTTAAACTTATTGCTCACACACCTAATCCTGAAAAAGTTGTGGCTGCAGCTGCAAAGCTGTGCTACTCAAATGCACAGATTGAAACCTTGCTGGATGGTCTTACAGAAGAAAAAAGCAAGGAATTTGTGGAAATGCTGGCATCTCTTGGCCATGAAAGCCCAACAGAGCACGCATATTTTACATTTGCAATTGAAGGCGTTTCCCGCACACTGCTGGCACAGATTACACGCCACAGAATTGCATCCTACTCTGTACAGAGCCAGCGCTATGTAAATCTGAAAGAACCTGAATTTGTAACACCGCCTGAAATTCTGGATGATCCTGTTTCACTGGAAGAATTCAATAATTCTATGGCTATGGCTGCTGAAAACTATCAGAAGGTTACACAGCTGCTGAAAGAAGCGCATAAAGAAAAATTTATGGCACAGGGCATGGACGAAAAAACAGCCAACAGAACGGCTGAAAAGAAAGCGCTGGAAGATGCACGTTTTATCCTGCCAAACGCCTGCACAACAAAAATGATTGTAACAATGAACACCCGCAGCCTGAACAACTTCTTCCGCCATCGCTGCTGTACACGTGCACAGTGGGAAATCAGAGAATTGGCAGACGAAATGCTGAAACTGGTTTGTGAAGTTGCCCCTGCTTTGTTTGTTCGTTCAGGCCCACCTTGTGTTTCAGGTCCATGTCCTGAAGGCAAAATGAGTTGTGGACGTATGCTGGAAATGCGTGAAAAATATGCACAGTTCAAAAATAAGTAATAACAGGTGAAAACTATGGGTAAACTTATAGTAATAGAAGGTCTTGACGGTTCCGGCAAGGGCACACAGGCTAAAATCCTTTATGATACACTGGAAAAACAGGGAAGAAAGGTGAAAAAAATCAGCTTTCCTGTTTATGACAGCGACTCCTCTGCTCTTGTAAGAATGTACCTTGCAGGTCAGTTCGGGTCAAAACCGGGCGATGTAAATGCATATGCAGCTTCAAGCTTTTATGCAGTGGACCGTTTTGCCAGCTTTAAAGCAGACTGGGAAAAATTGTACAATGACGATTATGTTATAGTTGCAGACAGATACACCACATCAAACGGCGTTCACCAGTGCTCCAAGCTTGACGAAGCTCTGTGGGAAGAATTTATGAATTGGCTGTATGATTTTGAATATAAAAAGATGGGTATTCCTGCACCTGACTGTGTGATTTATCTTGATATGTCTCCAGCGGTATCCCAAAAACTGCTTTCGGGTCGCTATGCAGGAGATGAAAGTAAAAAGGATATTCATGAAAAAGATACAGACTATCTTGCACGCTCCCGTCAGGCTGCACGCTTCTGTGCAGACCACGATAAATGGACAGTTATCCGCTGTGACAACGGTGAAAACCCTTATACAATAGAAGAAATTGCACAGCAGATACTGGAAACAGTAAACAATATTATTTGATATTTTATTTATGCAATTCAGAAAAATTGAGATTGATGATTACGAAAAAGCTTCTGCAATAATGTACTCCTGCGGCATAGAAAACTGCGAGCATTGTTTCCCTACAATGCTGGAATGGTCTTTCCGCCACGATGTACATATTGCCATAGAAGAAAACACTGTCTTTATGCGCTCAATGGGCAGGCAGCATATGTGGTATATTTTCCCACGGGGTGATATGGACAGAAAAAAAGCAATAGACCTGATTATACAGGACGCCGCAGAACTTGGCGCTGAAATCAGCATCTATGGCATTGATGAACAGAATGCACTGTTTTTACAGGAAAACTATGGTCACATATTTAATGTGACCGAAGAAAGAGACGGTGCGGACTATATCTACCGCACCGCAGACCTGGCCACACTGCCGGGGAAAAACTACCAGAAAAAACGCAACCACTGCTCACGTTTTGTCCGTGAAAATCCTGATTATAAATTTGTGGTTATGTCACGGGACAATATCCACAGGGCAAAGCAGTTCCAGACAGACTGGAATGCAAAACACAACACCGACAACAGCCGGGACCTTGCCAGCGAACAGCAGGGGGTGTTCCGGCTGCTGGATAACTTTGACACTCTCAGGCTTATGGGTGCTATGATTGAAACCAATGGTGAAATTGTTGCTATGACAATTGCCGCACCAATCAATGATACAATGGTTGATATTATGGTAGAAAAGGCTTATCACGATGTAAATGGTGCATATGCCATTATCAATCGTGATTTTGCACGGAACTGTCTGGCACAGTTCGAATTTATAAACAGGGAAGACGATATGGGGCTGGAAAATCTGCGCAAAGCAAAACTCAGTTATTATCCATACGAAATCCGTAAAAAATATCTGGCACAGTCCAGATAAACAGGAGAATTTATGCAGATTTTAAAAGCAAAAACAGAAGATATTCCGCAGATAAAACAACTGTGGACACAGATGTTTGACGACGACACACCGGACTTTTGCAATTTTGTGTTTTCAAGCTGTAAATCTGAAGATATTTACATCGTGAAAGAAGATGAAAATATTGTTTCAATGCTTATAGCTATGGCAGACCTGGAATACAAAGGCCGGAAAGGCTTTTACCTCTATTCTGCCTGCACTCTGCCACAGTATGAGGGCAGAGGATATATGCACGCCCTGGCAGAATTTGCCCTGGAAGACCAGAGAAAACAGGGCAAAACTTTCTGTGTTCTGCAACCGGCAGATGAAAAACTATTTGGTTTCTGGGCGTCTCTCGGCTTTGCAAATATTACAAAGGTGCGCCGCTGTGAACTGGAAATCAAAAAGAACATTTGGGCAGCGGCACAGTTTGATATTGTCACAGCCAGCAGATTCAGAACCCTGCGCGATAAATTCTGTGATGAAAATATCATACACTACACATCAAAAGGCTATGAAACCTTTGCCGGCAGCCACTATATGTCCGGTGGCTCCACGGCAGAAAATGATGAAGCCTATGCTGTGTACTATGTGGAAAATGGCAGTCTGCGCGTTGTGGAACTGCTGGCCACATCCACCCTGCAGGCGGTAAAGCTGCTGCAGGCTATCAGGGAGAAAACGGGCTGTGAAACAGCAGTTGTATATCTTTCACCGCAGTCAAACCTTTTCCTGGGAGAAGGATATACAATAAACTGGTGTGCAGTCAACGGCATATCCGAGGATATTTATGTAAATCTTATGATTGAATAACAGAAAGTCAGGCACCTGAAAAATCTTGTTTTCAAACATACAGTGTTTGTGGTACAATATTTATATTGAGATTTAAAAAAGTATTTGAGGTGTTTTAAATGAGTTCTTCAACTAAAACAGTTGAACAGAAAAGAGATGAACGCCGCCAGTTTATGCTGGAGGGTAATCTGCTCAGGGTTATCCCGGTAATCGCATTGCCACAGGTTGTGTCTATGCTTATCGACTCTCTCTACAACATGGCTGACACTTATTTTGTAAGCCAGCTGGGCAAAGCAGCCACCGCGGCCGTAGGTGTAAATGACTCACTTATGATGATTATGCGTGCCATTGCGTTGGGCTTTGGTATGGGTGCATCCAGCTATATATCCCGTCAGCTGGGGGCAAAAAACCACGATGAGGCATCACGTGCCGCATCAACCACATTGCTTACTGCAATGGGTATAGTTGCTGTTATTGCCACCATTTTTTATTTATTCCGTGAGCCTCTGGTGCTCCTGTTGGGCGCTACAGAAACATCACAGGTGTATTCTGTTGAATATGCATCCTGGATTCTGTTCTCTGCACCTATAACAGCGGCAACAGTATGTCTTTCGCAGACATTGCGTGCAGAAGGCAGCACCACATTTTCCATGATAGGCTCTGTGTCAGGCTGTATTATTAACATCTTTCTTGACCCACTGTTTATCACAACATTCGGTATGGGTGTTGCAGGCGCAGCTATTGCCACAGGCATTTCCAAATTTATTTCAATGATTATTCTCCTTATGCCTTACATCCAGAGAAAATGTATCATTGATATCAAACCAAAATTCTTTACACCTAAAAAGGAACTTTACGCAGAAATTGCCCGTATGGGTATTCCTACTATGCTGCGTACAAGCCTTATGTCTGTATCCACAATCACCATTAACCGTATGGCAGCCACCTTTGGTGATGCCGCACTGGCAGCTATCTCTGTTGCCAACAAGAGTCTGCGTTTTGTGGGCAGTGCTGTTATGGGCTTTGGCCAGGGCTTCCAGCCGATTGCAGGCTTCTGCTGGGGTGCAAAGAAATACAATCGTGTTAAAAAAGCATTTTTTGTTACAAGCGCTATAGGTGTTGTGCTGTGTACAATCCTTGGTACATTCCTGTTTGTTTTTGCACAGCAGGCTATCACAATATTCTCATCAGAAGTGGACGTTCTGGATATTGGTATGCTGCTTATCCGTTCACAGTGTGTGGTTCTTCCTATGCACGTGTGGGTAATGATTGCCACAGGTCTTTTCCAGGCATTGGGCAAACCGTTCCAGGCAGGCTTCCTGGGGCTGTGCCGTCAGGCATTCTCGCTTATACCTTGTGTTCTTATTATGACAAACATCTGGGGCCTTACAGGTCTGTCACTGGCACAGGCTGCATCAGACGTGGTATCCTTCACATTTGCATTTATTATGGTGGTGCCAATGATGAAAGAACTTACTCGCCGTGCACAGGAAGATGGAATAGATTAAAATATATTTTCCCGCAAAAAAGGAGAAATCGTATTGAAAAAGATTATTTCAGTTATTTTAGTTTTGGCAATTGCTGTGGGCGGTTTTATTGGCTTTTCAGCAATGAGCGATATCAAAGGTTCTGTACAAACGGGCACAATTGTAACTGTTGAAGTTCCTATGGGCTCCGGTGCCAACGCAATCGGCAAAATCCTTGCTGACAGCGGAGTGGTAAAAAACAGCCTTTATTTCAAAATTTATACAAAAATGAATCCACCGCAGAATCTGCAGTATGGCTCTTTTGAACTTGACACTAATATGTCATACGAAAAAATCATAGAAAAGCTGAGCACAGTGCAGGACCTGCGCCCTACAGTTACAGTTACATTCCCTGAAGGCTTTACTCTTATCCAGATGGCACAGAGAATGGAAAACAACGGTCTGTGTACAGCACAGGAATTTATTGATGTTGCCAACAACGGCGATTTCAGTCAGTTTGAATTCTGGAACAGAATCAAAGAGCATGAACATAAATTTATGAAAGGTGAAGGATATCTTTACCCTGATACATATGAATTTTATGAAGATGACACTGTATACAACTATGTGGCCAAAATGTATGAACATTTTGACAGCCAGATTACACAGGAAATGTATGACCAGATGGATGCCATAGGTATGACACTGGACGAAGTTATCACACTTGCATCCTTTGTACAGGAAGAAGCAGGTCACGAAGAAGACCAGAAATATGTTGCAGCTTGTCTGCGCAACAGACTGGAACCTGGCTCATCCCAGCCTCTGCTGGAGTGCAACGTGTGCAGCTACATCAATGAACCGGGCAACTATGTATATGACTATATCGTTACATACTACGGCGGCGTGGACAATGTACCTGCAGGTATGATGGCTGCTTATGACACATACAAGGTAAGAGGTCTGCCACCGGGACCGATCTCAAACCCTGGCATCACAGCTATTACAGCCACCCTGTGGCCTGATGAACAGTTTATGGCAGATGATTATTACTTCTTTGTAACAGACCTTACAGGTAAATACTACTATGCACAGACTTATGCAAAACATCTTGCAAACTGCGATATCGCCTGGTCTGTAACTGCATCACTCACTAAATAATAACAGGCTAAAGTTATGAATAAAGTTGAACTTTTATCACCGGCAGGTGATATTGAGCGTCTTAAATACGCTTTTGAATATGGCGCAGATGCTGTTTATCTTGGTGCAGAAGAATACGGTATGCGTGCTGCACCAAAAAACTTTACACTTGAACATCTGCAGGAAGCTGTAAATATAGCAAACAGTCTGGGTAAAAAAATTTACCTTACACTGAACACTGTTCCTACAAATGATGAAGTGGCAAAAATGCCTGAGTTCATCAGAAAAGTGGCTGATATCGGCGTGCACGCTGTTATTGTTGCAGACTTGGGTGTTCTGTCAATGGTGAAGGAAATTGCACCGGATATGGAAGTTCACGTTTCCACACAGGCAGGTATTGTGAACTATGTTTCTGCCAATGCAGCTTATAAGCTGGGTGCAAAACGTGTTGTTCTGGCCCGTGAACTGTCTTTTGAAGATATTATCACTATCAGAAAGAACACACCTGCAGACCTTGATATTGAATGTTTCGTACATGGAGCAATGTGTATGTCTTTCTCAGGCAGATGCCTGCTGTCCCACTATCTGACAAACCGCGATGCAAACCGCGGCGAATGTGCACAGCCTTGCCGCTGGGAATGGACACTTCACGAAAAAACACGTCCTGGTATGGAATACGACATAGCAGAAAATGAAGTCGGCACATATATTATGAACGCCAACGACCTGTGTATGGGCCCATATGTTGATATGCTGATTGAAGCAGGCATCTCCAGCCTTAAAATTGAGGGCAGGGCAAAAAGCTTTTACTATGTTGCATCAGTAACATCTGCTTACAGAAAAGCTATCGACTCATATTATGCAAATCCAAAAGACTGGCTGTGTCCACTGGATGTAATGGAAGAACTTACAAAAACAAGCCATCGCCGTTACTCCACAGGCTTCTATTTCGGCCCTGAAAATGCTATCCAGACAACAGATACATCCACTTATGTAAGGGAATACGACCTGCTGGGCGTGGTTGAAGGCTGGAAAGACGGTGTTCTTTACTGTTCACAGCGTGGCAAATTCAATTTGGGTGACGAAATTGAAATCCTTCAGCCGACAGGCGAAACAGTGAAATTCACACCAAACTGGATTAAAAATGCAGAGGGCGAAGAAATCACTGCCACACCTCATTCCAAAATGGACTATACTGTTGACTGCCCGGTTGAAATCAGACCTATGTCAATTTTAAGAAAAAAAGCTGAATAAAAATTTAAAGGCGGCACTTTTGGTGTCGCCTTTGTTTGTTTTTTAAAATATACTATAGTTGTTGTAAATAAACTGATACAAATCGTCGCTGAAAAGTTGCTGATGGTCTATATTGAATATTCCTTCGGATATTCCGTGAGTAATAGAAATATTTTTGAAAGGAATATTATATTTTTCTACAATATCCCTTGTTTCCAGACATCGTTTGTATAGATTATCAACAACATCATTATATTTGGATGTATCAGGTGAAGTGCCATCTCCAGGCATATAATATATATCATCCATAAACCTGAAATATATTTCACCATATTCAGATGCCAGTTCTTCCATTGTGTATTCTTTGTTTATGTCAAGCACAGGTCCAATATAAGGATCGATATGAGAGACATTGTGTGTGTTATTATACATAAATACAGCAACTGCCTGGCTTTCATTGGTAATAGTTTCTGCTGATATAGAATATCCTGGTACTCCATTATGGTATTCTTCATTGAATATATCTTTTATATAGTTTTCATATTCCTGTTCCAGCTTATTATAAATCGTTGCACCTTTAAGATATCTGTCGGAGCAGCTGTCATAAATCATATTGCAATCTCTGTCATATACAAGATATACATATGAAAATGCATCATCATTATCTGTATAATACACCTGCCAGGTGCCGTCTACGGCCACATATTGCTGTGCATTATTATCCCAATAGCTAATAGCAGCTTTTATAAAGTAAGCATCCTGAGACTTGTACATTTCAGACCATAATTCAGGATAGTTTTCCTGCATATATGTATCACTTTGTTGATTTATTTTTGATGCATCCAAAGGATTTCCGTACATATCGATATACATATAGCCTGCTGCAATAAGTGAAATTGCTATTATCACTGGCAAAAGTATACGCGAGAATTGTTTTCTTTTCATTTAATACTCCTCCTTTTTAACTTTCCTGTTGCAAATTAATTTATGTAAATTTCATTGCAGTTTCTTACTTATAATTATATAGTACACCAAATAAGTTTGTCATTGGTTTTCACATTTTTTTACATTTTTTTCATTCTTATAATCCCATACACAGCGCATACTGCCAGCAGCAATATATTAAGAATAATCACAGGCAGAGTCAGCTCCATCAGTGATTTTATCACTACAAACAGTTCTAATACCGCACAAACAAAAATTATAATCATATAGTATGGCAGGGGAATGTACAGCCAGGATTTTTTCCACTCATCCCTGAAAACAAATGGGAAATTCACTGCAGATATAATAAGCAGTACAGCAGACAATGCTCCCAGAGCCATTGTTATACTTGCAATCTGTGATACAGAAAAACCAAATATTGTGGGTACAGCACCTATAACAAAAATAATACCTATTGCCACATAATATGCACCAAACCTATTCTGCCTTGCAAGCCATGACGGCAACCAGCCCTCCTTTACTCCTGCCATTACAGGCAAGGCGGAGTCGAGTATGCCAGCATTCATTGTTGTCAGCAAAGCAAATACAGGACCAAAAATAATAAACATATTATAAAATGCAGGTGGCAAAATTTCCTTTGCTGTAGCTGTCAGTGTACTGCCTGCACTTTCATTCAGCGGCAGTACGGCGCCACTGGCAAAACCCACGGCCAAATAAATCAGAGTTGTAACAGCAGAAACAATAATCATAGCCATAGGAATGGTCTTTTTTGAATTTTCTGCCTGTGTGGCATAATTTGCCATTGACGCAATTCCATCGCAGGAATAGCTTAACAGCACCACAGCTGTAAAAAATCCTGAAACGCCTCCTGTAAACATATAGGGTGATGAAAAGTCGAGATACCCCGGCTGTGTATTTGATATGCACACCAAAGCAAAAGAAGACAAAGCTATCAGCAGCATAGGTGTTGCCAGGGTTTGAATTCTGCTCATAACATCCAGTCCCAGCAGATTTGCCCCACAGAAAAATGCCCATATTATCACAGTCACGGTTCTGCTGTCTGCCCAGGGGGCAAAATCAGCTATGTATCTGCTCAGTGCCAGTACAGCAGTGCCGCGCCGCGACCAGTTCAGCAGGCTGGACAGTGTTATCAACCCTCCGTACTGCTGCCCTGCACAACGGGTGATAATGCCGTATCTGCCGCCTTCCACCTCCACAGCAGAACAAAACATCACCACAGGCAGAATGCGGATAAAAGACAAAATACAGGCCACCAGAAAAGCAATCCACACAGAGTAGCCTGTGGCAGCCAGGGCGCTGCCCACAATGCTTACCACCCCTGCACCAATCACGTGCCCTGTGCCTATCCATACCAGTTGATTCAGCGTCAGTTTGTTTTCCATAATATACTCCAGATTTTTTTATTAAATACTATGTGTAAACAATCTGCATTAATCCATAAAATTCCGGTATTATCGTTTTTTATACCGATAAAAATAATAAAATTGTACGCCAGTGTAAAACATTTGTATTAATTATTATACAATTTGTATATTGTAATAATTCCACCGATAGCTTATGATATTGTTATTGAATTGCAAAAATAAGAAAGAGGATATTAAAATGGCTAAAAGATTTTTATTGGTAGACAGTGACGTATTGCCTGACGTTTTTATGAAAGTGGTAAGGGCGAAAGAACTTCTTGCAGCCGGCAGTGTAAAAAATCTTTCTGCAGCAGCTAAAGAGGTGGATATTTCCCGCAGTGCGCTGTATAAATATAAAGATAAAATTTTTGATGTAAGCGAAACAAAAACAGTTGTGGCAGTTCACGTTGTTCTTATGGATGAACTGGGTGCACTGCAAAATCTGCTTAAAATCATTGCACAGTACAACATCAGCATTGTTACCATTACACAGGCTGCCCCTGTGGACGGCACAGCAGCAGTTTCACTTACGCTTAAAGTAAAAGATATGATTGGTGACGTTGACACTCTAGTTGAAGAAATGAAGCAACAGTCCTTTGTTGTTACAGCCAAGAGAATTATGCAGGACGTATAATATGGCATATATTGTAAAATATATCGGCAACTGCGCCAGAAACAATACAGATATAAGACCTCTGTATCAGCAGGATATTGCCAACGGTCACAGAGTTGTGCTGGTGTGTGAAAAAGCCACCAGCGCACAGTATTTTGGCGATAATATAAAACTTATAGACAGCCCTGTGGATGCGGCGCATACAGATGCATCTCTTATGTTGTTGCGCCCGGACAAAGATGCAAAGGTACAGGCGGTGGAAACGGCCTTCAGTCTTTATGCACAGGAATGTCAGGTGTATATCAGATATGACGGTATCTACACTGCCGACCCTGATGAAAACAGCTTTGCACAGCGTCTGGACAGAATTGACTATGACGAAGTGGCAGAGCTTTATACCATCGGCTACAATGGTGTGGATATTGATATGGTGGAAGTTGCCAAAAAACGTGGCGTTATATTGCATATGCTGTCCTATAACCAGCCGGAGGGCAAGGGCACAATCATAAAAGAGGTTATGGCCTTTGGTTCTTCCACTGTGAAAGGCATTATCAAGGAACCGGACATCTGCATTGTTTCTCTGCGTGAAATTCCAGATGTGCCGGGCATATCATATTTCATATTCAATGCAGTCAGCGAAGCCGGCATAAACGTAGATATGATTTCCTTACCTGCATCAGATTACGGCAAACAGGATATCAGTTTTACCATACACAAGGATGACAAACGCGCAGTACAGAAAGTTCTCGGTGAAAAACAGGCAGAACTGGGCTATTCTTACTTTGTTATCAAAGACAATGTGGCCAAAATATCGGTTGTAGGTGCAGGTGTGAAAACCAGCAGGGGTGTGGCA
This sequence comes from uncultured Oscillospiraceae bacterium, assembly GCA_964649845.1. Classification (GTDB taxonomy): domain Bacteria; phylum Bacillota; class Clostridia; order Oscillospirales; family Ruminococcaceae; genus RGIG3102. The sequence goes on along the minus strand of CAZYSS010000011.1, from coordinate 8,890 downwards.
GCGTCAGTTTTCAGGATTCTGTATGAAAACAACATCAGTTTACGTCTTATCAGTACCAGTGAAATCAAAATCTCTGTTCTGGTGGACAAAAACCTGGCAGACCTTGCCGTACAGAAAATACATGAATATTTTATCAGATAGGCTCTCAAAGAGCCTATTTATTTTTTTTATAATCTGTGGTATTATAATAGATTAGTAAGATAATTATTAAAATCAGGAGATATTATGAACAGACAACTTATCGCACCAAATGTATATCTGACAGTGTTGCCAAATGAAAAATTCAAACGCAACCGTATCAGTATCAATTTTATTGTTCCAAACGCAAGGGACAAAGCCACAAAGTATGCTTTGCTGCCCGGCCTTATGGAAAGAGCATATGAAGACTATCCTGATATGCAGACTTTCTCCAGAAAGCTGAACAGAATGTATGCTGCCCAGCTGTCTGTGGGCACAGCGGTTATCGGTGCCAACCGTTGTATGCGTTTTACAGTACAGGGTATAAAAAATGATTATTGCATCAACGGGGAAGACCTTCTCCTTGAACTGTGCAACGTTCTTCTGGGCGTTATTTTCCGCCCTTGCCTTGAAGACGGTGCTTTTGTAAAAGACTGGCTTGATGTGGAAAAATTCAAACTGCGTGAAGATATTGAAGGCGAAATCAATGACAAACGCGGTTACTGTGTGAAAAATGCCCGCAGAAAGTTCTTCGGAGACGGCATAAACGGTGTGGAAAGAATGGGCTATCTGGATGAAATTGACAGTATCACCCCACAGGCACTTTATGACTGCTACAAAGACCTGCTGGATAAAGCAGTGGTGGAAATTTTTATCACAGCAAACAATCCAGCTACGGCAGTGGAAAAACTTACACAGGCGTTCTCATATAACCGCAGCGCAACAGCAGAAATACTGCCCGTAGCAGCTGTTGAATGTAAAACTGCAGAATATTTCACGGAATCAATGGATACCACACAGGGTAAAGTATGCCTGATTTATACCACAGAAAGACTTCTTACAGAGGCAGAAAGATACCATATGCTGATTGCCAGTGCCCTTTTTGGCGGCACAGCATCCTCAAGACTGTTCAAAAACGTAAGGGAAAAACAGTCACTGTGCTATTACTGTGCAGCAGGCTTCAACGGTTTCACCTCCAGTATGAGTGTTGATTCCGGCGTTGAACATCATAATACACAGCGAACAATCGATGCCATTCAGGTTGAACTGAAAAATATGATTGAAGGCGAAATCACTGACGAAGAAATCCGCCAGACCAAACTGACTATCATCAACAGCCTGAAATCCAACTATGACGGTCTCCACGGTCTGGAAGCCTGGTACCTTAACGAAGCTGTCCGCGGTACAGCTATGACACCGGAAATGGTTATGGACAGAGTAGAAAAGGTTACAGCAGACGACATCAGAAACGTGATGAAACTGCTGAATCTCAATGTTGTATATACAATATCTAAATAAAGGAAAATCTATGTCAGAAATAAGAAACAATATATTGAACGAAAGCTATCAGCTTATAAAGACTGACAGCGGTCTGCAGATTGCCTGCTACAATATGCCAGGTTACAATGCAGTACACGCTGTTTTTGCCACAAACTTCGGCTCAGTGGACAGAAGCTTTGTGATGAACGGCCAGAGATATGATATCCCTGCCGGTGTTGCCCATTTTCTTGAACACAAAATGTTTGAAAACGAAGATGGGGATGCATTTGACAAATATGCAAAAACAGGGGCAAATGCCAATGCATTTACCTCTTTTGACAAAACTTGCTATATATTCACAGCCACAGATAAAGTGGATGAATCCCTTGATATCCTGCTGAATTTTGTTACCACACCTTATTTCACACTACAGACAGTGGAAAAAGAACAGGGCATTATAGGTCAGGAAATCAAAATGTATGACGACAGTGCCAACTGGCGCCTGCTTTTCGGTGTTCTCGAAGGCCTGTTTGTAAACCACACAGTGCGTGACGATATTGCAGGCACAGTGGAAAGTATTTCATATATTACAGACAAAATGCTGTATGACTGTGCAAAAGCATTCTATTCACCGTCACAGATGTTCCTGTCAGTTGCAGGCAACATCACAGTGGACAGGGTGCTGGCAGCCTGCGACAGAGCCGGCTTTAAATATGAAACCCTTGAAGTGGAAAGACTCCATGAAGAAGAACCGGACGAAATCAATTACACAGAAAAAAGCATCGATATGCCTGTTTCTGTGCCTCTTATCGCTGTGGGTTTCAAGGAAAAAATGTCCACACCTGTTACAATCAAAGAAGAACTGTGCGGTGAAATCATTATGGATGTGCTTTCCGGCTCCACCAGCAAACTTTTCAACAAGCTGTATGACCTGAACATTGTAAACGGCACATTTGAAGGCGAAATTTTCTCCGGTACAGACTACTATGCCTCTATCATTTCAGGTGAAACAGCATATCCTGACGTTCTGAAAAAAGAAATAGAAGACGCTATTGCAGAACTTAAAGCAAATGGCGTAAACGAAGAGGACTTCTTCACCAGCAAAAATTCCATGTACGGCAGTATGATTGTTGATTTTGAAAACGTGGAAGAGGTTGCCACCAGCATTGCTTCTGCCCATTTCAAAGGCAGAACAGCATACACAGCACTGGAAACCTTAAGCAAAATCACACTGGAAGATGTAAATACACAGCTGCAGACAATGTTCCGCCCAGACAAACGCACAGTATTTACAGTAATGCCACTGGAGGCCGCCAATGATTAATCACGTACAGTTTCCTAATTTAGGCATAGAGGTTACAATCAACCGTGTAGCCTTTTCAATAGGCGGTTTTGATATATACTGGTATGGCATACTTTTTGCAACAGCCGTTATCACCGGTGCCTTTGTGGCAATGCATCTGGGCAAAAGAATAGGTATAAACGAAGATGATTTCCTCGATGTGATTATGGTTGGCGCGGTGTGCGGCATTATCGGTGCCAGAGCATATTATGTTGCATTTGCACCTTTTGAGTATGAAACACTGTGGGATATGATAAATCTCCGTGACGGCGGCATAGGCATTTATGGCGGCCTGATAGCGGGCCTTATCTCCGGTTGGTTTGCCTGCAAATGGAAAAAAGTCAATTTTCTGGATGCAGCGGACTGTGTCTTCACAGGTTTTCTCTTTGGCCAGACTTTTGGTCGCTGGGCAAACTTTATGAATCAGGAAGCCTTCGGCACAAACACAGATAATCTGTTTGGTATGATAAGCGAAACCACTACAAGATACCTTACCAGAGTAGCTCCGTCATTGGCCGAGCAGGGGATAATAGTAGATCCGAATATGCCTGTGCATCCCACATTCCTGTATGAATCCGTATGGTGTGCCATCGGCTTTATAATTCTTTATACTCATTTCAATAAACGTAAATTCAAAGGCGAACAGCTGTGTATGTCAGCTGCCTGGTATGGCTTCGGCCGTTTCTTTATCGAAGGTCTGCGTACTGACAGCCTTGCCACCGGCGGCGGCCTGCGCACCAGCCAGCTTATTGCCGTGGTAACTGTTGCTATGGCGGTAATTGCCATTGTTTACAATTATGCAAAGATAAAAAGAGAAAATAAAGGAGAGTAAAATGGATAACAAGCTTATCAGCGGCAAAGTTGTTTCCGCTCAGATTAAAGAACAGGTAAAAGCAGAAGTTGCAGCCCTCAATTCACAGGGCGTTTACCCAAAACTTTCTGTTATAATAGTTGGCGAAAATCCTGCCAGCCTTACATATGTAAAAGGCAAACACAAAGACTGTGCAGAATGCGGCATTATTTCTGATAATATTGCTATGCCTGATACAGTTTCACAGGAAGAACTGCTGGCAGAAATTGACAGACTGAACAAAGATGATTCTGTTCACGGTATTCTGGTACAGCTGCCACTGCCAAAGCATATTGACGAATATGCTGTTATAAATGCTATCTCTCCTGAAAAAGACGTTGACGGCTTTACAGCTATCAATGTAGGCAATATGAACATAGGCAAAGACTGCTTTGCACCATGCACACCACAGGGCTGTATTGATATGCTGGACTGGGCAGGCGTAGACCTTAACGGCAAAGACGTGGTTGTTATCGGCCGCAGCAATATTGTGGGCAAACCGGTTGCAATGCTGGCACTGCAGAGAAATGCCACAGTTACTATCTGCCATTCCAGAACAAAAAACATTGCAGAAAAGACCAGAAGTGCAGATATTGTTATCGTTGCAGTGGGCCGTGAAGGTTTCCTTACAGGGGACATGCTGAAACCTGGCGCTGTTGTTATTGACGTAGGCATCAACAGAAACGAACAAGGCAAACTGTGCGGTGATGCTGATTTTGACAGCTGTATCGATATTGTTTCCCTTATTACACCCGTACCTGGCGGCGTTGGCCTTATGACAAGGGCAAACCTGTTGAAAAACACAATAAAAAGTGCAAAAAACTGGCTAAAACAGAGAAAAAATTAAGTATTTGTACTTGACTTTTGGTTATACAATATGTTATCATATTCTAGCCGCATGTAAATGGTTGATTTAAGTTATATATATTGATATATACACCTGGTTCAGCGAGACTTATTTAATGAGAGGGTAAAAAAATGAAAGCAGTATTTGTTACTGGTGGCAAACAGTACGCTGTTTGCGTAGGCGATGTAGTATTCATCGAAAAACTCGATGCACAGGCTGACGAAGTTGTAACTTTTGAAGAAGTTCTGTTCGTGGGCGAAGGTGCAGACGCTAAATTTGGCACACCTGTTGTTGAAGGTGCTAAAGTTGAAGCTAAAGTTATCAAAAATGGCAAAGGCAAGAAACTGAACATTATCACTTACAAACCTAAAAAAGGTTCTGTAAGAAGAATGGGCCACAGACAGCCATACACAAAAGTTGAAATCACAAACATTGTTGGTTAATTTTCATAAGGGAGGAATTGAATAATGGCACATAAGAAGGGCGTTGGTTCTACAAAGAACGGTCGTGATTCCGAATCAAAAAGACTTGGTGCAAAAAGAGCAGATGGTCAGGTTGTTAAAGCTGGCAACATCCTTGTTCGCCAGAGAGGCACTCACATTCACCCAGGTGAAAATGTAGGTCGTGGCAGCGATGACACACTGTTCGCACTTATCGATGGTACAGTAAGATTTGAAAGACTGGGCCGTGATAAAAAACAGGTAAGCGTTTACGCTAAATAAGTTGACAATCAACCCGGACTTTGTATAAGTTCGGGTTTTGTTTTTAGGAGATATATTTTTTTAGGAGATATAATGATTAAAAACATTTTAAAGGATAGAAAAGTAAATTATATCTGTACAATTTTATTACTGGTATTATGCCCGGCATTGTGTATATATTTGTCAAACTATATACTTAGACAGGGATTGGTTGTGACATTGAAATATATTTTGCCACGCTGGAAAATAGCCGGTATAGGCTACATCCTTATGTTGCTGGTATCAACTGTAATTACCTTTGTCACACGCAAGGTTGCATTGGCGTATTTGGTTACAGGCGGTATTTCTGTATTTGGTGCGGCAGCACATTTTTTCAAAACTACCTTCAGGGGAGAAGCTCTTTTTCCTTCTGATATAGTTTTTGCTACAGCAGCCGGGGATATGGTATCGCAGTTTAATATCTCGCTGACCGAAGCAATGATAGTATCTCTTGTTATTTTAGTGACAGCAGTTGTTTTTTCATCATTATTTACATTGCCTGAAATAAAAAACAAATATTATATCAATGTAATTGTTGCGGCTGTTTTTTCTTTAGCAACAGCTTTTTATTGGAATAACTATATTCTTGATACTCAGTATTATAAAAATATGGGTTTTTACGAGAATATGAATCCTGTGGATATTTATTATTCAAATACTTTCCATACAGCGTTTCTGTTTTATGTAAACAGTACAATGGTGTTTGAACCGGAAGATTATTCGCAGAAACAGGTTGACCGGATGTTATCTGAAGCGGAAACAGTTTCAGAGCAAACAACTCCTGATGTGATTTTAATTCTGCTGGAATCATATTTTGATCCGAATAATCTGTTTGGCCTTGAGTTTACGGAGTCCATAAACGAAAACTATAACAGTATTGCCCAAAAGGCAATTTATGGAAATATGCTGTCCTTCAAATACGGTGGTGGCACAGCTGATATCGAATTCAATATTCTCAATCAGATAAATACCACATATTTTACAGAAGCATTGTCATATATGAATGTTTATGGTAATGATAAACTGCCGTCATTTGTGCAGGACCTGAAAGCTGATGATTACAGTACATATGCTATGCATGCATATACTTCACAGCTTTATAATCGAATAAATGCATATAAGAATATGGGCTTTGACGGCTCAAAGTTTGTTGACACATATTCCAATACGGATACATATGGCAATTATGTCAGCGATATCAGTCATGTTGATGAAATGATAAAAAAGTATGAAGAATATGTGGCCACAGGTGCAGAAAATATTTTCCTGTATGGCGTATCAATGCAGAATCATATGTATATGTCTCAGGAAAATATAGACAGCGACAGAGTATATCTGGCAGATACAGGATACAGTCAGTCTTTTACAGACGGCATGGGAATACTTGCCAGCTATATGCGCCAGACAGATATGGCAATAAAAAGACTTTATGATTACTTTGAACAGGTTGACAGGGAAGTGGTAATCATTCTCTATGGTGACCATCAGAGTTACAATATAGACGGACTTTCTGATTTTACATCAGAAAGCCTTAACGAAATACCTGCATATAACAGTATGACAGATAAAGAAAAATATATCGCATCACATACCACGCCGTTTATAATGTGGTCAAACAAACAGGACAAAGGCGGCGAATACTGGCCGCTGGTATCACCATACAATCTGTGGGCATTGGCCAGCCAGAGTTTTGGGTTGCCATCCGGCGAATATGAACGGTATCTGTATCAGCAGATGCAGACAATGCCTGTGAATAATGGATATGCAGGTATATGGTGCGACAGAAATGGTAAAATATATGAAGAAAAGCCTGAAGAAATATCAGACAGTATTATGCTGCTGAACTATGACAGACTTTTCGGTAAACAGTATTCAGTTGGAATACAAGAAAGCGAGGTGTAAATTATGGCTATTCAGTTTGTTGATATTGCCAGAATTCATATAAAAGCAGGTAACGGCGGTAACGGCGCAGTTGCTTTCCACCGTGAAAAATATGTTGCAGCAGGCGGTCCGGACGGCGGTGACGGCGGCCGCGGCGGTGACATTGTGTTCCGTGGAGAAAGAAACCTGTCCACACTGATGGACTTCCGTTATAAACGCAAATATGTTGCACAGAACGGTGAAGATGGACGTGGTGCCAGACAGTCCGGCAAATCTGCAGAAGATTTAATTATCAGAGTGCCAATCGGCACTGTTATCAAAGACGCAGAAACAGGTCTTGTTATCGCTGATATTTCAGAAGAAAAAGACTATGTTATTGCAAAAGGCGGCAAAGGAGGTCTGGGTAACCAGCACTTCGCCACAGCCACACGTCAGATTCCAAACTTTGCCAAACCTGGCTTCCGCGGCCAAGAAATGGATGTTACACTGGAACTGAAACTTATTGCAGACGTGGGTCTTATCGGTTTCCCTAATGTAGGTAAATCCACACTTATTTCCACAATTTCATCTGCAAAACCAAAAATTGCAAACTATCACTTCACAACACTTTCACCTGTTCTGGGCGTGGTAAGAGTTGACGAAGAAGCATCCTTTGTTGCAGCTGACATCCCAGGTATTATCGAAGGTGCCAGTGAAGGCGTTGGTCTCGGCCACGACTTCCTGCGTCACGTTGAGCGCTGCCGTCTGCTGCTGCACGTTGTAGACGTTTCAGGTTCCGAATACCGTGACCCTATTGAAGATTTTAAGCTTATCAACAGGGAACTGGTAAACTTCAGTGAAGAACTGTCAAAACGCCCACAGATTGCAGTTGCAAACAAATCAGATGTTGCTACAGAAGAAGACATACAGCGCTTCAGGGATTTCTGTGAAGAACAGGGACTGCAACTGTTTGTTATTTCCGCAGCAACCCGTCAGGGCCTTGATGGTCTGGTGCAGACAGTTTACAATGAACTGCAGAAGCTGCCACCGGTTACAATCTATGAACCGGAATATATTGTTCCGGAAGAAAGTATTGATGGCAACAGCTTCTCAATCTTCCGCACTGATGACGGTGCATTCAACATCGATGCACAGTGGCTGGTTGACCTGCTTAACACAACAGATATTGACGACTACTCCAGCCTGCAGTATTTCCAGCGCCGTCTGCGTGACAGCGGCATCATTGCCAGACTTGAAGAAATGGGTGTTAAAGAAGGCGACACCATCAGAATTGAAGAATTCGAATTTGAATTCGTATTTTAATCCGAGGTATATATGGTTGACATCAGAGAGCAATCTCCGCTTTCCCTTGCTTTTGTTGGAGATGCAGTTTATTCGCTTTCAATACGCGAATATTTTGTAAAAAGCAAAAGATACAATATCAATACGCTGAACAGACTCACTGTGCAGTATGTCAGTGCACACGGCCAGTTTCTGGCTCTGGAACTGATTAAGGATATGCTGACAGAGGAGGAATATTCCTGGGCAAAAAGGGGACAGAACGCGTCAAAAGCCAGTGTTGCCAAGCACGCTTCTGTGGCGGAATACCGCGCATCCACAGGTTTTGAATGTATGCTGGGCTATCTTAAAGTCACAGGTCAGGACAACAGAATAGCTGAACTTGTCAGCTATATACTGGATAATTTACAGTTTTAAATCAAATAAAAATGTCATTCCGTGCGTAAGCCTGGAATGACATTTTTTGTTTTGTGTATAGACAACCACCAGCTATGCTGGTGGAAAAATGCTTTAGC
>CAZYSS010000010.1:0-31161 GCA_964649845.1 uncultured Oscillospiraceae bacterium | reverse complement strand
GAATCTGGTCTGCATCCATAATGCTGGCAACACGCTGACCTACAATAATAATGGTTGAATCGGACAGGTTCCGGTTAAGAGCTTTGCGCAGATTAAGGTCTGTGGTAAAGTCCAGTGCGGAGAAGCTGTCGTCAAAAATATAAACAGGAGCCATTTTCATAATGGCACGGGCAATTGCCAGACGCTGACGCTGACCGCCTGAAAAGTTAGTGCCGCCCTGGCTTACAGGTGCATCCAGACCTTCTTCTTTTTCCAGTACAAAGGATTTGGCCTGGGCAATCTCAAGGGATTTCACCACTTCTTCATCTGTTGCGGCAGATTTTGCAGCCAGCATATTGCTGCGGACTGTGCCGGAAAGCAACACACTTTTCTGCGGAACATAGCCTATAAGGTCTCGCAGGTTAGTAAGACCTATATCTTTCACGTTTATTCCGTTGACAGTCACACTGCCTGTTGTAACATCATAGAGACGCGGTATAAGGTTGACAAGGCTGGTTTTGCCACAGCCTGTGGAGCCGATAATTGCTGTAATCTGACCTGGCTTGGCTGTAAAAGAGATGTTTTCCAGAACAACTCCATCACCGCCAGGATATGCAAAAGATACATCATCAAATACAATTTCACATTGTTTGTCTGTGATGGAAACAGGATTTTCAGGTTCTGTGATAACATTTTCTGTATCAAGTATTTCAGCAACACGATTGATGGAAACCATGGCTCGTGGGAACATAATAAATACGCTGGAAATCATCATAAATGCGCCCATAATATTGCCGGAATACTGGATGTATGCCATCATATCGCCAACCATAAGCTGGCTTTGGGCTATTTTTTCTGCACCTACCCAAACGATAAGTACAGGAACAAGATTCTGTATAAAGGACATTGTAGGGCCCATCATACTCATGGTGCGGTTTACAAACAGGTTAGTATTCTTGTAATTCTGGCTGGCTGTATCAAAACGTTTTTCTTCATCTTTCTGTGTGGAGAAAGCACGTACAACCAACAGACCGTTAAGGCTTTCACGTGCAACAAGATTCAGCTTGTCGATAAGTTCCTGAATAATTTTAAATTTAGGCAATGCAAGAGAATAAACAGTCACAATAAGGCAAAGCACCATCAGCACGCTGAGGGCATTTATCCACGCCATAGACGGGGCTTTTCTCATCGCCATCACAACACCGCCAATACCCATAAACGGGGCAAAAACTATGGTTCTCACACCCATTGTAAGCAGCATCTGCAGCTGCTGTACATCATTTGTGGTTCTTGTGATAAGTGATGCTGTGGAGAATTTGTCAAATTCAGCACTGGAGAAGCTTTCGATTTTGGCAAATACTGTTTTTCGCAGGTCTCGGGAAAGACCGGTGCCCATTTTTGCATTGCAAAACTGCACAGCCAGTGCCACACCGCTGGTGATAAGTGCTATAATCAGCATTTTGCCGCCTGTAGCTATGATATAAGCACGCTGCTCATCCATAAGCCGCCGTGCCGCCCGGTCCGAAGCCTGTGCGATTTTCTGTGAATATTCCTGAATGCCCACGTTTACTATCTGGCTCATAACATCTGGCATAGCCAGGTTGCAGTAGGCCTGCACACCGATAAGGACTACGGACAGAAGTATCATAGGAATATATGGTTTAATATGATTTTTTATATGTTTCAAACATCATCACCTTCTTCCTTCTGAATTTCCTGTTCAAGATAGGCGCTGAACTCCTCAAGCAACAGCCACAGCTGTTCTGTTTTGGTTTCTCCCAGTTTTTCCCCTGCATTGGAAAATGCAGCAATAAACTGCAGGTAATCCTCTCGAAGCAGTTCTTTGCCTTTTTCTGTGGCAAAAACAAAGGTTTTTCGTCTGTCCGTCTGGCTTGGTTTACGCTCTATCAGGTCCTGTTTTTCCAGAACTGACAGTTTCCGGGACACTGTAGGCAAGGCAATTTCCAGTTTTGCCGCCAGAGTGCTTGGGGTAAGGCCTTCGTCAGAATGATGTGCGATTATACGCAGCATACGCAGGTCACCGCTGCTGTGGTAACATTTCATCTGCAGCATTCTGTTAAGGCGGGAGGTTTTGCGCAGAGCAGAGTTTAATTGCTCTATTTTAGTTCTTTCCAAATTATTCTCCCCTTTCATAATAGTTATATAATAAAATAGTTAGCTTATATAACTATTATATAAGCTAATCAATTTTTTGTCAATATATTCAGGTTTATAAATTTTAATACAAAATAAAAAGTAATCATATATGTTCAAAAGACAGCAGGATTTTCACCCTGCTGTCTTAACTTTATCCCATAATTGAATTTATAATCTCCTGCGCCTTTGTGCTGTCTGCCTTTGAAACATCCAGCGGTAATTCAAATAACGCATTTATACCAGTGTAACCTTCTGCCCGACTGATTTCTCCTGTAGCTTCATCATAAGAGAAAGCTTTATAATCCGGCAACATACCTTCTGTAACACCAAGATAAACTGTGTCATAAGCAAACGGCTCAATATTATCGCATTTCAATACTCGGTACATCACCCCATCAACAAGTACATCCCTGAAGCCGCCATTCAGTGTCATAATATTCATAACTGTCGGTCGGTAACCTTTTATAAATGGAGACATACAGAAACTTGGCAGTGACGCTATATCAGTAATATCACTTCCGTCAGCATTTTCTACAGCTATAACACAATATGTTTTGTCAAACTGAAGCTCCCCATCTACGAAAACATCTGTCTCGCCCAGATTTTCACCGCTTACAAGACCAAGCAGTGTGATATTGTAATTTTCAAAACTTTGTGTTTCATTTACAGCAATTGCATCTTCTGTCTCAAATGCTTTTGACACCACACTGTTTCCCGTTTTTTCAACCACCTGCGCCGGAGTTAAAAATTTAATAGCCGCATAGGTAGGTATTGCACAGCATAACACCATTACTGCCGCCATAGCTAATTTTTTTACATTAAAAACTTTTTTCATATCTGTTTTTCCTTTCCGATATACCCCACTCAATATATATTCGTCAATGTGAGGCGGTACTTTTTTATCAGGAACAAGATATGTGTTCAGAATTGTATCTAATTTACTCATAACAAATCCTCCAGCTGTTTTTCAAGCAATTTTCTGGCCTTATACAGCCTGTTCTTTACAGTGCCCTGGGGTATTTTCAATATCTGCGCTATCTGTGCAACAGACATTTCTTCCATATAATACAGCAGTACAACCAGTTTATATTTCTTATCCAATCTGTTTACAGCACTATGTACAATACATTTTATTTCAGCTTTCTGCACAGTATCTTCAGGTGATATGTCATCCTCCGTATAATACAGGTTGCTTTCCCGCTGTCTGGTCAGATAATCAATATTTTTCTGCCTGTTATAGTTTTTTCGCAGTCTGTTTCTCCACAGGTTTACCCGTATACCCAGCAAATAGCTTTTAGGATTAATATTAAAATCCATTCTGTCAAGCTCAATGGCTTTCAGAAATGTATCCTGATATAAATCTTCGGCTTCCTGCCTGTCTGATGTGAGATAGTAACAAAATGAATAGATGCTGTTACCATACTCTGTAATTATTTGTTCTAACCGTAATTTATTCATATTGCCCCTGATGTGAAAATATATGTTAAAAGGTTGTGCACGTCCTTTCACTTATATATTGTAATATCACAGCAAAGAGGTTTAAAGAATTTCAAAAATTTCGCAAAAAATACAGTGAATGTATCACTGTATTTTAATCAGATATGAATTTTGTATTATTCTGCTCGGACAGGTCCTGCATTTCCGGCAGGTTGGACCAAACGCGCTTTGGCATAAAGTTCATACGGCATTTTGGGTTATAGCGCTCTTTGATTGCTATGGTATCATAAAAATTTTTCCACAGGCGCTGCATCTGCTTTTCATCTGCATCTACAGGTGGCAGGTCAATATTGTCCACCTGTATCAGCTTGTGGCTGCGGTTTGCATATATCAGTGCCTGTCCGTGAGTGGCATCATAAATCATAAACCGCTGATTTGCAAAACGATTTGTAAAATGCCATGTGATAAGAGGCAAAATCTGGTTTTTCGGTTCTATTTTTGATACATATACATCCCCTGCTTTATAAAAGCGAACAAGCCCAAGAAAGCTGTGGCTTTCCCTTTCCAGATGGCGGTGGGCCTTGAATAAAGTATTTACATCATCATCTGACAGCATATCAATCACCTTTGATCCGATTTTAAAGCCTTTTACCACATAGCGCAGCATATACATCTCTTTTTCTTCCAGACAGGTGAGAAAACAATCTGTGAGAAATTCCAGATTTCTGTGCCCCATTTTTTCTTCAATGGCAAAGCGCACCCTGTACGCCTGCTCAAAATCGGTATCCACTATAAGATTATCATAAAAGGACGGAGCAAAGTCTGTATGGGACATAATAGCCACAGGCTTCAGCCTGTTATAATAATAGTTATATACACAGCACAGAAACCCCTCAAATGTACCATCATACACATAGACAACCTGTTGAGTGTGTTGAATTTCAGACATTTATTACCATCCTTTCCTGTTGTTTTTCTATGAATTTATCGTTCAGCCGTGGCATATCAAAAAAACTGAGCTGGCTGATTTCCCCATTGGTAACTTTGAAATTTTCCTTTGCTGATGATGAAATCAGCATAAGATTTGCGTGTTCTTTATCTATTGTTACATAAGGCATTGCCTTGCCTTTGCAGGTGATAAAATACTGAGCGCGTTTCAACACTACACCTATTTTCTTCAATCCATCAAAATCAAGATGCGCCATTTTACGGGCTGCCATAATTCGGCGTGCTGACGTGACACCTATGCCCGGCACACGCAGCAATAACTCATACGAAGCAGTGTTTATCTCTACAGGGAAGATATGCATATTGTTCAGCGCCCAGTTGCATTTCGGGTCTAAAAGAGGATTGAACATATTGTCTTCTTCACTTAAAATTTCTTCTGCACGGAAGCCATAAAAGCGCAGCAGCCAATCCGCCTGATACAACCTGTGTTCACGCAGCAATGGTGGTTTGGTGTCAAGGGATGGCAATAATTTATCATTGTTCATAGGAATATAGGCAGAGAAAAACACCCTTTTCAATTTATATCTGTCATACAAAGCCTGCGACAGACGCAGTATATGAAAATCTGTTTCATCGCTGGCACCGATTATCATCTGTGTAGACTGACCTGCAGGAGCAAAGCGCGGGGCGTGGCGGTATTTAATCATTTCGCGGCTTGTGATTTCCTTTTTCTCTGTGATAGTTTTCATCGGAGACAGGATATTTGTTTTTGTTTTCTGTGGTGCAAGGCGCTGCAGACTTTTTTCGCTGGGTAATTCTATATTGATACTTATTCTGTCCACAAGTGAACCCAGAATTTCTATCAGTGGCTGTGATGCACCGGGGATAACCTTGGCGTGAATGTAGCCGTTAAAGCCGTACTCCTGCCTTAAAATTCTTACACATTTTATCAGTTGCTCCATAGTATAGTCTGCATTTTTCAATACACCTGATGACAGAAACAATCCCTCTATATAATTACGACGGTAAAATTCTATGGTCAGGTCTGCCAGTTCTCTTGGAGTAAAAGCTGTTCGTGGAACATCATTTGATTTTCTGTTTATGCAGTAAGCACAGTCATACCGGCAATAGTTTGTAAACAGCACTTTCAGCAGAGATATGCATCTGCCATCTGCTGACCAGCTGTGACAGATACCTGCCGCTGATGTGGTGCCTATACTGCCCCCTGCACCGCGTGACACTCCACTGGAAGTGCAGGCCACATCATATTTTGCTGCATCAGTAAGTATAGTCAGCTTTTCGTACATATCCATAAATTATCACCTCTTGTAATAATTTTAACATCTATTGGTTGTATTTTCAATAGTTATCACAACTTTTAGTTGTGAAAGTTGAAACTTGTATCACAATATGGTATAGTATTAAACAGATTTTCAGAACGGAGAAAGAGTAGTATGTCTATTGAAAAAGTAAGAGAATATTTCCGAGGTTATGATATGGAAGATAAAGTGCTGGAATTTGAAGTATCCAGCGCAACTGTGGCACTGGCAGCAATTGCCCTGGGTACAGAAGAAGCAAGAATTGCAAAAACAATGTCTTTCAAAAAAGATGAAGGCTGTATTCTGGTAATCACAGCAGGGGACGTAAAAATTGACAATGCAAAATACAGACACACATTTGGTCTGAAAGCAAAAATGCTGACACCTGACGAAGTAATGGATTTTGTAGGTCACGCAATCGGCGGTGTATGCCCATTTGCAGTAAATGAAGGCGTTATCGGCATTTATATTGATGAAAGTGTAAAACGTTTTGACACTATCTTCCCTGCCTGCGGTTCTTCCAACAGTGCAATTGAACTGACACCTGAAGAACTGTTCAAGTACAGTAATGCTGATGCATGGGTTGATGTATGTAAGCTGAAAGAAGCATAATCTGACAAAAAAAATCAAAGCCATTGGGGAAACCAATGGCTTTATTTTTATGATGTTGTAAGGCGGGACGTCGGCGGCAAGCGTAGCGCCTGAATGGTTTTGGCGAAGCCAAAAGGCCGAGCCGGTCCTGCGAGGCCAGTGGTGTCCCCTACGCAGGCTTTGCAAATAATATATTATAATTCGCCTTTCAGGAGTTTTTCAGCATTTTTCCAGCAGATTTTTTCATAGTCTTCTGTGCTGATTTTGCCGGCGGCGTGCTGTTTGTCCAGATATTCGCCCAGAGGGAATTTCATAGTTACATTAACCATATCTGTGGCAAAGAAAAGTCTGTCTGCATATTTGTGGAGGAATTCCAGACCAAATTCTTTATCTCTCATAATAGCCTGACCGCCGCTGTTTGCTGACAGGTCACCGTAAAGGTTTGGATATTTTTCAAACAGATATGGTACGCGTCCACCCGGTTTTACAGGGCCCTGGCCCCACTGATTGCGGTCTTCTGTGCCTGTGGCGGCTTCCCCTGTGATTTCGTGCCAGAAAGACTGGCTGTGGCCGATAAATTTAAGTTTTGGGTATTTTTTCAACGCTTCTTCAAGCATTGGCAGACCCGGCTGGTCACAGATGCCGTAGCTGTAACCCTGTTCTGGACTCATATGGAAAAGTACAGGCATACCGATTTCTTCTGCCCGTGCAAAAATCTGCTGGATAAAGTCATTTTCTATCCACAGGTTGTGTGTGATTTCACCTATGCCCACAGCACCGTTTTCTTTGTAGCGCAGCAGTTGTGTTTTAATGTCTTCGCCCTCATTTACGTGGCACATCCAGCTGAATTTGTCAGGGTACTTTGCCACAGTTTTCATATTGTGTTCGTTCCAGTCGTTTGAAATGGACATAAGCACACCGTGTGTTATCCCCAGTTCTTCCAGATGTGGCAGCATTTCCTGCGCTGTAGAGGACATATCCATCAGGCCTTTTTCGTGCTGTAAGTGAAGATGTATATCAATTTTTCCCATAGTATCACCTCATAAGTATTTATAATTAAATATTACCATATAGAAATAGACATTTCAAACTATTAATGGTAAAATAGTTGTATCAATGCCAAGGAGATATATTATGAAAGTTATTATAAAGAAATTTGATGAGCTTACAGCTGCTGAATTACACAAAATATATAAAACACGTGTGTCAATTTTTGTGGTAGAACAGGAATGTCCATATCAGGAAGTGGATGACACAGACCGCGACAGCCTGCATATCTGGATAGAAGAAAATGATGAAATAAAGTCATATCTGCGCCTGTTTCCAAAAGCTGATGCAGAAAACACTGCCCATATTGGCAGAGTGCTGGCAACAGAAAGAAGAAAAGGCTATGCATCACAGATACTGAAAGTGGGTATTGAAACCGCCAAAGATGTGATGAAAGCAGACGGCATCTATCTGGAAGCACAGACCTATGCCCTGCCATTGTACACCAAACTGGGCTTTGCACCTTGTGGTGAAGAATTTCTGGAAGACGGCATACCACATACACCGATGATGATAGAACTCTGATTGCAGTATAAAACAACAATTGTGATTTAAAAATATTCATAAAAGAGTTAAACGGCAGGCCGAAAACAGCCTGCCGTTTGTTATGCAAATAATTATGAAATTCTTGGTTTGCAGATAATGTCGATAACCTTTGTTTCAAACAGGTTGTTTGAATGGCCCGGAATAAGTGTGAGAGCATAGTCTGCACCATGACCGCAGCCACCTACTGCGATAATTTCTTCGCCGTATGGGATAGCGCCGTTGTCCATAGCCATAAGAGAGATTTCCACGCCAACTTTCATACCCTGACCCAGGAATTTAAGAGTATCTGCCATAAGGATAGCAGGTGTAACACCGCCGTATCTGTTTGCAATACCTCTCTCTGCACCGGAGAGAGCGTGTGTAGCTGTGATAACTGTAACGCCTTTGTCTGTCAGCTCTTTACGTTTTTCAAGGCTCATTTCACACTGTCCAGGACCCATATCGCCATAGCAATGTGTTACAGAAACAAATTTTACATCTACACCTGCTTTTGCAAATGCTTCCATAAAGATGTCGATTGTGTAGCCTGTTTTGGATGCAAGAACCACATATTTCAGACCATGTTCCTTTGCATATTCTGCTGCCAGTTCGGCTGTTTTGTATGTATTTTCCCAGCCTTTGTTTTCAAAAAGATGAACGCCCATAATAAATTCCTTTCGTTTAACACGTTATAAGTTGATTTCAGTATATCATATTTCATAAATGTTTTAAACCCGATTTTGTAAAATTTGTAAAAATTTTGTTAAAGGTATTGCATAAAACCAAAAACAGGAATATAATGATTAGCAGTCAAGCAATTAGATTGCTAATTTTTATCGAGGTGAAAATATGGCAAAGAAACAGTTTAAAGCCGAAAGTAAAAAACTGATGGATATGATGATAAATTCCATCTACACACACAAAGAAATCTTTTTAAGAGAGCTTATTTCCAACGCAAGTGACGCTTTGGACAAATTATATTTCCGCTCCCTGACAGATGACAGCATCACTCTTGCTAGAAGTGATTATCAGATTAAGCTGTCGATTGATAAAGAAAAACGTACACTGACAATTGAAGACAACGGTATCGGTATGACAGCAGCCGAGCTGGAAAACAATCTGGGCACTATTGCAAAAAGCGGCAGTCTGGATTTCAAAAAAGAAAACAAAGCAGACGATATGAGCATTATCGGTCAGTTTGGTGTAGGTTTCTACTCTGCATTTATGGTAAGTGACAATGTGTCTGTACGCAGCCTGGCACTGGGTGAAGACCAGGCATACTGCTGGAGTTCAAAAGGTGTGGACGGCTACACAATTGAACCTTGCATCAAAGATACTGTAGGTACAAAAATCACACTGCATATCAAGGACGACACAGAGGACGATGTATACTCTGATTTCCTTGAACAGTACACAATTATGGGGCTGGTAAAGAAATATTCAGACTTTATCCGCTACCCTATCAGAATGATGTGGGAAACCAACAAACTGAAGGAAGGTACTGAAAACGAATATGAAAATGTGCTGGAAGAAAGAACACTGAACAGTATGATTCCTCTGTGGAAAAAAAGCAAAAGCGAAATTTCCGCCGAAGAATACAATTCATTCTACAAAGACCAGTTCGGTGACTGGGAAGAACCTGCAAAGGTTATCCACACCAAAGTTGAAGGCAATGCAACCTATACTGCCCTGCTTTATATTCCAAAACACGCACCATTTGACTACTACAGCAAAAACTTTGAAAAAGGTCTGCAGCTGTATTCATCAGGTGTGATGATTATGGAAAAATGTGCTGACCTGATTCCTGACTATTTCAGCTTTGTAAAAGGTCTGGTAGACAGCGAAGACCTATCCCTGAACATTTCACGTGAAATGCTGCAGCACGACAGACAGCTGAAAATCATGGCTACAAACATTGAAAGAAAAATCAAAAACGAACTGCTGTCAATGCTGAAAAATGACAGGGAAAACTATGAAGAATTCTTCAAGGTATTCGGCACACAGATAAAATTTGGTATGTACGAAGAATTTGGTGCCAACAAAGATAAACTTTCTGACCTTGTTCTGTTTACATCCTCTTACGAAAAGAAACCTGTGACACTGGCTGAATATGTGGAAAGATGCAAGGATGGTCAAAACACAATCTACTATGCCTGCGGTGAAAGCATAGACAAAATTGACCTGCTGCCACAAGCTGAACAGGTAAAGGACAAAGGCTATGAAATTCTGTACCTGACAGACAATGTGGATGAATTTGCACTGCAGATTCTGGCAAGCTATAAAGACAAAACATTTACAAACATCAGCACAGAAAACCTGGACCTGGACACCGAGGAAGAAAAACAGGCTCTGGAAGCAGCAAATCTGGACAACAAAGATATGCTGGAAGCTATGGAAGATGCCCTGGGTACCAGCGTGACAGCTGTAAGATTTACAAACAGACTGAAAAGCCACCCTGTTTGTCTGGTAAGCGAAGGTATGCTGTCTCTGGAAATGGAAAAAATTCTGAAACAGATGCCAAATGCCACAGATGCAAAAGCCGAAGTCGTGATGGAAATCAACAAAGACCACCCTATTACTGAAAAACTGAAAGAACTGTATGAAACAGATATGGAAAAACTGGAAAAGTACAGCAAAATCCTATATGCACAGGCAAGACTGATTGAAGGACTTACTGTAGATAACCCGACAGAACTGAGCAATATGATTTGCGAACTTATGATTTAAACTGATATTATAAAAGAAAGCCAAGGTGAAAGCCTTGGCTTTTTGTGTCAATAAACTACACTTTATACACCAGAACTCCCGCCAGGAGGATGGCCGGCGGGAGTTCTGGTAAGTTAATATGAATTTAAAAGGTAATCAATGTATATCTTGTAAAAAAGGCTATGGCTAAAAGTCTTGAAGGAAACTCGTAGTGGTATACACGATTTACCAATGGAGAATCTGATTTGAATTAATTTGATTTATGATTTGATTATAATTGAAATATTTAAAAAGGGGATATTAAACAAGTGCTTTACCCAGAGACTGGCATTCTGCAAGACCATCATCGTCCGGTGTTTCATTGCAGATTACAAAATCTGCCGCCATTACTGCGCCGTCTGAAATACAGTTTTCTTCCCAGTCGCGCATCCACTGTCCATCGCCCCAGCCGTATGAGCCGAAAAGGGCTATCTTTTTGCCGGAAAGCTTGCTGCGACAAGCTTCAAACATTGGCGCGAATTCTGTTTCTTCCAGTTCTTCTGCACCCATTGACGGGCAACCAAATGCAACTGCATCGTAATTATCCATTAAATCTGCCCCGAATTCAGCGCTTGTGAGCAGATCGGCCTGTGCGCCGGTAGCCTGTGCCCCCTGTGCAACTGCCTGTGCCATCATTTCTGTGTTGCCTGTACCGCTCCAATATACTATTGCTATTTTACTCATAATAATACCTACTTTCTTTTATGCGACAACTGTCATCTGCATTATTGTTCTGCCGCCGTCATAGAGAGATGTATATACATCCCTGCATTTTTTGAATCTGGCAAAAGTTTTTACTGCCTCATTTTCATTGTGATAGACTTTCCACAGACCCATCAGTCTGTAGTTTCTGCCTTTATTGACAATAAAACTTTTTACGTCATCCAGAGGATAGCCCAGCATAATGCCTACTTCGTGAGGGAAGGAATCTGTGTCCTGTATTCTGGCAGCAAGGCGATTTACAACAGCCTGAGGAGAAAGGTCTGTATATCCGTATTGTGCCAGAAAGTCTGCAACTTCCCTGTCCTGCATAAGCAGTTCTATTTTTCTTGGGCGGAACATATAGACAAGAGCTTTGTTTTCTCTTACTCGCAGCACCTGCAACTGAATTCCTTTCGGCTGGAACTGGCTGTTCCACTGTGAAAGTATGGTTTCGAATTCCTGTCGGTCTGCAAAAGTGTATGAAAACAGATTTGCACATTTTATGGATGCAAGTGTAGGTGCACAGTGCTCCACAAAGTATCTTTCCATATATTCCTTCCTTTGCTGAATGTTTTATCCGTTTAACAGTTAGCGCTAGCTAACTGCATGTTAAAAATAATAACCGACTCTAGATATCGGTTTTCTCTTTATCTCTAGTTAGCTACCGCTAACCACGATTAAATGATAACATATGACATATGATATGTCAATACTTTTTTTGAAATTTTTTTATTATGAGTTTTGTTCACCAAAAATTCAGATTGCATACAAAATTACAACAAAAATAAACTATAAAATAAAATTGTACAACTATGTTTAATATGCTAAAATTTAATCAGCGAGGTGAAATATATGTACAATATTCTTGTTTGCGATGATGAAAGCAGCATCCGACTGCTTATCAGCAAATATGCAAAATTTGAAGGGTACAATGTGCTGGAGGCGGAAAACGGCCTGCAGGCTATAGATATCTGCCGTACAAATGATGTAGATATTGTAATTATGGATGTGATGATGCCTGAACTGGACGGTTTTTCCGCAGTACGAGAAATCAGAAAATTTTCAGATGTGCCTGTGATTATGCTGTCTGCCAGAGGCGAAGAATACGACAAAATACATGGCTTTGAAACAGGCGTAGATGACTATGTGGTAAAGCCTTTTTCCCCAAAAGAGCTGATGATGCGCATAGATGTGATTATGCGCAGAACCACAGGCAACAGCAGAAACAGTCACGATATTTTTCGGAAAGACGGGCTGCTGATTGATTTTACTGCACGAAAAGTAATTATAGACAATGTTAATACAGAGCTGTCCCCTAAAGAATACGACCTGCTGTTTTATATGGCAAAAAATAAAGGTGTTGCCCTTTCACGCGAAAAACTGATTACAAATGTGTGGGGCTATGATTTCTATGGTGATGACCGAACTCTGGATACTCATATAAAATTATTGCGCCGTCATCTGGGTGACTACAGCGGACTGATTGTCACATTGCGTGGCACAGGCTACAGATTTGAGGGGTAGAGATGAAAGCATTCAGGACAAAATTTGATTCTCTGGCAATCAAATGGAAAATATTTATATATCTGAGTGGCTTCTGCGCAATATTGCTGACCCTGCTGTGGCTGATGCAGGTAGTGTTTCTGTCCACAATATACAGACAGGTACGAGTAAACCAGATGTCCGGTGCAGCGCAGAAAATAGAAACTGTGATAAAAAGCAGTGGAGATACACAGCTGATTTCAGATATAGCCGCTGCAAACGAAGCCTGTGTAATGATAGTGGCGCCAAATGGCGCCCTGATTCATTCGGCTGATGTACGGCGTGACTGCAATATACACAAAACAAACTATATGGACATTCTTAATATTGTAGTGCGGACAAAGAAAAATGGCGGTGAGCTGCGAGGTTCTTACTCTAAGAGCAGCCCTTTCAGTCCTGATATGATTATTACAGACCCGGATTATACTGCAAGAGACAATGGACCGCAGTCAATGATTTACTGCAAACAGATTACTGACGGTGGAGAAACTATTGCATATATGGTGATAAACATATCCCTGTCCCCTGTTGATGCAACTGTAAACACCATCAAAACACAGCTGCACATCATTACCCTTGTGATGATACTGTTTTCACTGTTGCTGGCCACAATCATTTCAAAACGAGTGGCAAAGCCTATTGAGCAGTTGTCACAGGAAGCAACCCAGCTGGCCACAGGTGATTATGACACTGTGTTCACTGCCAGCGGCTATGCAGAGATAAATCAGCTGTCTGACACACTTACACAGACCGCACAGGAACTGGGCAAGGTAGAAAGTCTGCGCAGGGATTTTATAGCCAATGTGTCCCATGACCTGCGCACACCGCTGACGCTGATTGGCGGCTATGCAGAACTGATGAGGGATATACCGGGAGAAAACAATGCAGAAAATGCACAGGCTATTATAAATGAAACCAGGAGACTGACTTCTCTGGTAAATGATGTGCTGGATATGTCCAGAATACAGTCCGGCGCAGTGCCTATGGAGAAAAAGCAGTATGACATTACCGCTGCTGTGGAAAAAACGGTAAACAATATGCAGGAACTGCTAAAACCGGACGGCTATGTGCTGGAATTTGCAAACAGCGGACCTGTAATGATAACAGCTGATGAAACACGAATAAGCCAATGCTTTTACAACATTCTGATAAACGCCGTAAACTATACAGGTGCGGACAAGCATATTTATATCAGCCTGTCATCAGGTAACGGTATGGCAAAGGTCAGTGTGACCGACACAGGCGAAGGCGTGGCCGAAAAAGACCTGCCATATGTATGGGAACGCTACTATAAAAACGACAAAAACCACAGACGCAGTGTGACAGGTACAGGTATAGGCCTGTCTATTGTTCGCAGTGTTATCAAAGCACACAATGGTGAATATGGTGTGTATAACACTGATGATAAAGGCGCTTGTTTCTGGTTCAGTATTCCGATAGCGTAAAAAAGAGACAGCTGCCAACGTCATTAAGTTAATTAAATATTTCGTTAACTTAAGAGGGGTACCCAATTTTAAAAATTGAGTACCCCTCTTTTTATATGTAATTATATATAGTAATCTATTCGCAAAATTGGGATTTTGTCGCTCAGTCAAACTGAAAGTTTAGCCTTATCTCGTTTCTTTAGTTCTATTTTTTGAAGATATACGCAAGACCGGAAAGGGCCGAAATCAGACCACCCATCAGTTGAAAACTTACGATGGCTCGTTCCATTAACATTGTGTATTGCTCTACTGCCATTCCGTTTCCAATGGTAATATATGTTAATCCATACAGTTCACCCAAAGGCATTGCCAGTATTACAAGTAAAAAACCTGCAATAACACCGAAAATATATATTTTATTCATAATAAGTCCTCCAAATTTAGATACGTTTACAAAGCTGCTTATAAGTTTTCAATTTTTATAAGTGAAATGATTGCAGTGCTAAATGCGTTTTGATTTTATATAGCTGTATAGAGCAGAACCAATAATATAGCCATACAATGGGAATACGCCTAATGTGCAGATACCATAGATGCCGCCAGACAGATTATTTTCTGAAGCTATAAAATAAGCGCAAAGTTCTGTAATCATCAAAACAACAGTCAGAACAATTACTATTATAGACCTTTTTCTGATGCCTGCTTTTATTTCGTTTTTTTCAGTTACAGAAATCGTAGTAACTTCTTCGATTACCTTGTCTGATGTAAGTTCCTGCAGTCCCATCAATTCAGACACCGAGGTATCGAGAGCATTTGCCAGAGGCCGCAGCAGTTCAATATCAGGATAGTTTAAGCATCTCTCCCACTTGCTAACTGCTCCATATGAAACGCCTATCATATCTCCCAGCTCTTTTTGTGTTAGTTTCTTTTGCTTTCGTAAATCAGCTATTTTATTGCCAATATAATTTACATCCATACAGCCACCTCCCATTTATATGGTATCAGAGCATCTCAAATATGTCACTCGACTAAAAGTTCAACTACACAAATTAAAAGAAATTTATTAAGCGATTTACCAGTTTGCATAATTTATAATTCTTTAATTTCTTTAAATGTAGTAAATGAATTGCTGAAAATCCCACCAATAGCACCAAGCAGACCTATAGTGAAAACTCTGTATTCAAGACCTTGCAAACCATTATTATAAAGGAACCGGAAAAAATATATTTCAAATACAGCCAAAACAATCGTTGAAATAATATTGAGTTTCATTCTGAATCTCAAAGTCTTTTTTATTTCTTCCTTTTCTTCCAATGAAATCTTTGTCATTTCAGAAATCAATTCTTCGGAAGAAATATTTTTCAAGCCCAGCAATTCAGCTGTGCTTATTCCAAGCGCGTTGGCTAAATCCTCCATAATTGCAATATCTGGAAAATGGGTGCCTGTTTCCCATTTGCTGACAGATTTATCTGTAACGTGAAGCTTTTCTGCAAGTTCTTTTTGAGTCATTCCTTGTTCTTTTCGTATAGCTGAAATCTTACGCCCAATTTCTTTTTTATCCATTTGTATTCCATCCTTCTGGCTATATCATATCAACAAGAAAAGTAAATTGCACCCGAGTTAAACGAGAATCAATAAAATCTCTCGAAAATTCTTATTTGTCTATTTGACAAATTCCAATTTATCTGTCAGTTAAATTATAACAAATCTCATCATTTGTTTCAACGACAGCGATATTTATAACCCGTATGCCAAAAGTCTCAACTTGAGTGAATAACATTGACTGACAATATTTTTTTATTTCTCCCCGACCTTTTTGTCTGCAACAAAAACACCTCCCTCGTCAGAGGGAGGCTTAATTTTTTTGTGCAAAAATTATTCAGCAATAGCTGTTTCCAGAGCAAGTTTAATCATATTGTCCAGTTCTTTTTCTCTTGCTTCTTGAGAAAGAGGTGGCTGGTCTGGGTTTGCAAAGTTGTTTGCAATGTTCATAATTGTGAGCGCTCTTGTGCGGAACTGGCTGGCCAGTGCATAAAGTGCAACAGCTTCCTGTTCAGAAGCAATAACGCCGTATTCATTCCAGCGTTTTGCTGTTTCTGGTTTGTTTTCAAAATACAGCAGGTCGTTACATACTGTCAGCCCTACACGTGCAGGAATGCCCATTTCTTCCGCCAGTTTTTCTGCCATATAAACCAGTTTGTGGTCTGCAACAGCAGAGAATGTGCCTTCCAGATGTGCATAGTTCATAAATGAAGATGTGTAGCAACAACCTTTGGAAATAACCAGTTCACCAACATTGAGAGTTGGTTCGTAGCTGCCTGCTGTACCAACACGGATAAGTGTTTTACAGCCGTATTCTGTCATAAGTTCACGTGCATAGATGTGGATTGATGGAACACCCATACCTGTGCCCATTACTGAAACAGGAACACCTTTGTATGTGCCTGTGTAACCGTACATACCTCTTACTTCGTTGAAGCAAACAGGATTTTCCAGATAAGTTTCAGCGATATATTTTGCTCTGAGAGGGTCACCTGGAAGTAGGATTCTTTCAGCAATATCGCCCATTTTTGCGCTGATGTGCATGCTCATGATTGTTATTCTCCTTTGTTTTTTATAAATTTATTTCCAATAAATTAATTTTCAAATTTGTGTGCAGTGAAAATTCTTACAATGGAGCTGACAAGGGAAACGCCAACTGCAATTGCACCTGCAACGCCAAGAGTGGCAACCAATTTTTCGATAAACATAGACATATTGCCTTCAATGCAATATTTCATTGTATAGTAAATACCGCCACCCGGTACCATAGGCAGAATGCCTACAATAAGAAAAACTGTGGATGGTGTTTTGAAAACACGTGCCATAATTTCACTGAAAACAGCAACTGTAACGGCAGATACAAAGTTCTGCAGCATTACAGAGCCTGATGGTGCGCACAACAGATATGCCACCCATGCCAGACCACCGCCAACACAGGCGGTAACTGCGATTTTCACATCGTGAAGATTGTACATTACGCAGAAGCCTGCACAGGCCATTGCTGCGTAGAAAAACGGGAGTATGTAACCTGTTACTATTTCCATTATAACACACCTCCCAATGTAGTAAATACTGCCAGCGGCAGTGCTATGCCTACTGCAATGGCTATAGCTATCAGCATAACCTCTGCAATTTTGGTAGTGCCTGTAATAACGTCACCACTGATAATATCACGCATAATATTGGTGATACCCACCCCTGGCACCAGTGTCATAATGGCACCGATTATAATCATATCTATGCTGTTTCCCAATCCTGTAACCATACCCAGAATAGCCACAACGGCTATTACCATACTGGAAACCAGATTGGAGAAAAATATATTGGCTTTAACCCTGCCCATATATTTCAGGCAGTATTCTGTGGCCAAGCCTGCAATAAATGCCACAATGGCATCCCCGGTGTTGCCACCCCAGAAGTAGCAGAAAAAAGCTGATGCAACGCCGTATGCCACCATAACCTGTACAAATGAATATAGCTTTGATTTATGTATATCGTCCAGTTCTTTATAAATTTCGTCCGGGTCCGGAGTGGTTTCACACACACGGCGACACAGGTCATTTACCTTGTGCAGACGGCTCATATTCTGTGAAATGGATGTAACACGTTCCAACTGTGTGATCGGCTTGCCGTCATCTCCCGGAATTGTCACAATAATAGTGGCAGGTATGGCAAAAATCTGTGCATCAGGTATATTGTAGGCTTTCATAAAAAAAGCTATAGCCTGTTCCACACGGTAAACTTCGCCGCCATTTTCAAGCAAGCCTCTACCCAGCCTGCAGGCCACATCAAGAAGCTTTTCTTTAGAATAAGACATATTTCCTCTTTATAATTGTAATGTTGATTTATTTTATAATTTATTATATACTGTGTTTAAGTTAAATTATATTATACTATAAACGAGGAAAATAAACAATGATAAAGATGTGGCTTACCCTGCCAAAAGGAAATGACACTTGTTGTCACATTTGCACTAAATGCCAGAACCCCTGTGAACATCAGAACGACTGTACAGGTGCCTGTGCCGGTTGCCCACATCCTTGCTGGGTAAACTGGAAAGAATTCAAGGTGACTTGGGATTTCCGGGCAAACAAACCAAAAGATGTGAAATAGCAATCGGTTGCCGTTTCCACCCATAAATGAAACGGAAAAGCTGCGCAAATAATATTTGCGCGGCTTTTTTGTGAATATACGGTGAAATTGCTTTATTTTAAACCGTAATATGATAAAATGAAGTTAAAGCTATACTACAGCCTGTACGGAGGTGTATTTATGAAAAAAATATTATCTGTTCTGTTATGCATAACAATTATTTTCCCGCTGGCAGCCTGCTCCACACAGCAGGAAGACAGGGCCATATTCCACGGCGTTGATGTGACAGCATGGGCTGAAATAACAGAAGATGGCTATACATTTGCCAACGGTCAGAGCCTTATGGGCCGCGTGCTGCTGTGTGAAGAAGGTGCACATATGTCTACCCACACCAATGCACATAACAAGACTGAACTCAATGATTTTCTGCAGGGACTGGAGCTTGAGCCTGCCGGAGAATTTACTTCAGAGCAGCTTGATGATGAAGTATATCAGTATATTTACGGTATGACTGCAGAATATGATGACCCTGTTGTACGCCATCCGTTCTATGTTTTGTTTTTCAACAAATTCACCAATGCGGTTATATTCCGCACAGAATACAAATCACATTTAGACGATACTGACGGATGGAAATTTGAAAGCAATTATTTCACAGTGAAAAATGCAGATGAAGTAAGGGATGTTTTTGTCAAATACAATATGTATATGCCTGACAATACTGTACTTTGCGGCTATGACCTTGAAGACTGGTACATACATGGGAACCTGATCACAGGCGAAATGACCAGCAGCGTAATACTGTCATCTGCAGCCGGCAAATCTGTGGAAACAATGTACAACCAGACCGCAAAAAGCATATTGGACATACTGTCTTTTATTGAAGCAGAACAGGCAGATGGCATAGACCGGCAGGCAGTTCTGGATTCCTCACAGACTGTTTACACAGTATGTATGAAAGACCCTATGATTGTCAGCGGTGACTGGCAGGAAATACCAACTGTGCAGTTCACTTTCTTTGACGATTTCAGATATATGGTGCATACTGACTACGACAAAGAAACTTTTGCACCGACAAAAGCACTTTCTGACGTATATGCTGTAAATAATCCGCAGGAAATCATAAACCTGTTTACCGAAAAAGGCTTTTTATAATATGGACTTATAAAACAAACAATGATAAAGATGTGAAACAATGAAAAAGAATTACCATAGAATAGTTGCTGTACTGATTGGGTTATGTGTATGGACCGCTTACATATTCCAGGAAGAACTGGGCAGATATGCCCTGTACCCTATAATCAGTTACTCTGATTCAGAACTTTTGTTGACTATTGTTGCTGCATTTATCCCATTGACTGCATTATGGGCAATACTTGTGGCTGTAAAAATAATCCGCAGAAAAGGCGATAAATCAGATATAGCCTTTGTTGTTTTGCTGGCATTGCTGTTTGTGGTGCAGAAAAACAATCTCATCCGCAATGCGCGGTGGGAAACCTCTGGCGTGGCAACAGTGACTGATGTAAATGAGTCAGAACACACAGTAACCATTGTCACAGGCAAAGAAGCTTATGAACAGCAGACTATACAACTGGACTGCCCTCAGATGTTTCTTGGGCTGATTGAAGAAGACAGGCAGTACGTTGTAACCTTCGCCCGTGATTCTCTTGAAGCAACTGAAGGAGAATTACTGGGTATAGAAATACTGAAATAAAAAACATAGTCTTAAAATCAATATTATTAAGATAATAGAATGTCATTCCGAGCGAAATGAGGAATCGCATAGATACTTAAGTGGTATCATATGAGATTCTTAGGCTTTCAGCCACGGAATGACATTTTGTTTTTATATTGATATTTTAATTCTGCCCTAAAATATGTATCAGTCTCGGGGCTGTGTAGATATATGCGGACAATGGGTAGTTCCAGCGGTCTGCTGTATTGGATGCAACAATGATTTCTGTAACGTTACCATCTGCATCACGGAAAACATCTGTGATTACAAGAGCGTGACGCCACTGATAATAAGCACCTACGTGGATGATGTCCCCTCTTTCTGCATAATTGTAATCAATATCTGTAAGGGCAACCAAACCGCTCTGATAACTGATAAGTGCATAGGAATAGAACATATCCACCCCTGTCCAGGAGTATGAACGGCCTGTGGCAGTAGGTTTGTTATTCAGCGTTTCGTTATAGAATTTCCACTGGTTGTCGTGAGTGCCGGTATAATCCATATCAATGCCGCCGGCATACAGGCACTGGCTGGCAAAGTTCTGGCAGTTGCCGCCAAAATCGTCATAAGCGAGGTAGCGGTCGGTATAATTGCGGGTATTCCACCATTTTTCTGCATAAGCAACCGCCCGGTCGCGGTCATATGATGTGTCAGAAACTTTCAGGTCTGTCAGGTATTCCCTATACTGAAACTGTGACAGGTCATCCAGATTTTCTTTTGCATCAGCAATTGCAATTCTTAAAGCATCTTCTGCCCTTTCAGCGTTATTACCGCCTGTGGCATCTTCCCAGCATTCTGTTGCGAGAAGATAAAAATCTTCCTCATGCTCATGGTCTGAAATATACCAGTTGCCGTTTTTTTCTGTAAGTGTGAATATATGATTAAGGTTGGCACTTAAAGAAGGCTGTGACAGATGGTGGAATTTCTGTGTGTTGCTTTCCTGAAGATATACAGTGGTTTTGTTGCCGCTGCTCTCCACATTGTTTACAGTATATTCCACCGTGGCATATTCCAGAGTAAGGTCTGTATCGCGCATACTTCGGATAGAGGTAAGCACTTTAAGTGCAGTCTGGTTCAGGTTATAAGCCGCTGATGATGTATCTGCATAAAGGGATGAAATATCCCGTGGCTGCATAGACCGCAATGTCTGTGCATACATTGTGGCGTATTTTTGCAGAACCTCTGTCTGCCGCCGGTCAAGCTGACCTGTGGTATCTGTTACTGTGCCCTGTGTTTCTATAAGCTGTGGCTGTGAAATATCTGTATTTACCTGCGAATTTTCCGATTTTTCAGGCAATGTGTGTAAGTAGTTGTTATATGCAAAGGTCATAAAACAAATGAGTATAACAGCAAATATCACCAAGCCACGATATTTATTATATTTTTCCCTCTTTTTCGCCATAATATCTCCAAAAATACTTTATAATATTATATTATCATATTATATCATATTTTATTGTGAAGAAAAACTGAATTTTAAATGACTGTTTTGTCACCAACAAAAAATGGCATTACGCCACTTTTTATTATTCTATAACAAAAGGGCGGTATTCGCCCTTTTGATTTTAAATATCCTTCTCCCAGATTTCTTCAACTGCACCAGGCAGGACTTCATCCTCCGGTGTTTCCTTTGTGATTACAAAGCCCAGCTGGCGATACATATTTCTAGCAGGTTTCAACACATTGTAGGTGGAGAAATACAGGTGATTATATCCCATTTCCTTTGCCATAGACATAGCTGTGGTGAAAATCAGCTTACCCACACCTTTGCCACGTGTAAAAGGCTCTACAAAGAAGAAACGCAGACGTGCATTGCCGTCTTCTTCACCAATCAGCGTAATTGTACCGCCGAATCTGCCGTCAACTTTTGCAATAAGCATAAAGTCTTTTTCCGGGTTATATGTATGCGGAAATCTGTCAATTGCACCTGTTGCATATTTGTTGAAATATTCTGAAAAGCCATATTCCCCGTCAAAAATTTCCACGTGACGCTTTTTTGAATATTCTATATCTTCCTGTGAAAATTCTGTTGTCAGCAGAACATCATTTACCATTTTTTCCATTTTTCTTTGCCTCCTGTTTTGCCCGTTGTTTTCTGCGTTTTTCCACACTCTTTCTGCGGACAGAGAACCCGAAATCGCCTATCTGTCTGCCCAGAGCAAAATATTCGCCGTGGGCATAAGCACACAGACCTGCTTTTGACAGGTGCAGCTTGCCTTTTTCATCCAGCAGGCTTTCGTCCACATTTACACCCACAATATCTGCAATAAACATATCGTGGCTGCCCAGATGAATAATATCTGTAACCTTACATTCCAGATTTACAGGGCTCTGGTCAATCACAGGTGCCAAAACTTTTACACTTGGCGAAACTGTAAGATTGCATTTTGCCAGCTTGTCCTCTTTGGCACCTGTGCGGCAGCCACAGTAATCTACTGCCTTTACTATCTTCTCTGTAGGCAGATTTATAACAAATTCACCACTGTCCTTGATTATATTGTATGAATATCTTTCAGGGCGGACACTGATATATGTTTTTGGCGGAATGGTGTTGAGAATACCTGTCCACGCAATTGTAAGGGCATTTGGTTTTTCCACAGTGCCACAGCTTACCAGTGCAGGCGGCACAGGCCCCAGCATGGCACCACCGGGCCAGTGTTGTTTTTTCATAAATAAGTCCTCCCTGTTGTTTATACAGATAATTATACTACAATATGCATAAAAATTAAACATCAATTTTGTATTACAGGCAATTTATCCTGCTGCCCGTTTGTGCTAAAATAAAATCAATAACAAGTGCGGAGGTAAATTATGTCTTTAGTTCACATCAATTTTGAAAGCCAGTATCTCAACGGAAATACTGATGTAAATATCATTCTGCCTGACAAACCAAGAAAAACCAACCCTGATGTTTTTTATGGCAGCGGTGAAAAATACAAGGTGCTGTGGTTGCTGCACGGCACATTCGGTGATTATACAGACTGGATAAGAAAAAGCAATATTGAACTGTACGCCTGTGAAAAGAACCTGATTGTGGTAATGCCAAGTGCGCTGAACTCCAACTATTCCAACTGGGACACAACAATGATGGGCTATGGAGCATATGATTATCTGGTTAAAGAGCTGATGCCATTGGTACACAACTGGTTCCCAGCTTCTGACAAGCGTGAAGACAATTTTATTTCAGGTCTGTCCATGGGCGGCGAAGGTGCGCTGAAATACGCCGTGAACTTCCCGGAAAAATTCGGTGGTGTGGCTGTGCTTTCTATGTTTGCACGCGACTGGGAAAATATGAAGCCTGAAAAAGAGTTTGGCCAAAAGAGAACACTTAACGGCTATGCAAATGCCGGCGGTTATGAAAAGTTTATAGACAGTTATGAAAACATCCGCAGACTGATGCTGGAGAAAAAAGACAGCGGAGAATTGCCAAAAATGTATTTTGCCGTAGGTACAAAGGATTTCCTGTACAAAGGCTACAAGGAATTCAAAAAATGGGCAATTGAAAATGAATTTGACATTCTGTTTGAAGAAACAAAGGGTTACACACACGAATGGCGTTTCTGGGACAAAGCCATACAGAAGGCGCTGGATTTCTTCGGACTGGAAGATATTACGGACAAGGGTAATCCATTTTAAATAAAACATCACACAAAAAGGCACTCTGCTGAGTGCCTTTTATATTTGAAAAATTATTATTCTGCAAGGAAGTCATATGCAAACTGTGCATATACTGCTGCGCCGCGTTTGAGAACATCTTCATCAACATCATATTTTTCGTGGTGGTTGGAGTAGATTTTGCCTGTTTCAGGGTTATGGCTGCCGATAAATGCAAACACACCAGGAACTTTCCGCATATAGTATGAGAAGTCTTCGCCGCCCATCTGTGTAATCATTGGCTTGAGAGTTTCTTCGCCATACATTTTCTTAACTGCTTCCTGACCGATTTTTACCAGTTTTTCATCAGAGTTGATTACAGGGATAACCAGCCATTCAAATTTAGACAGTTTTGCTGTAGCGCCATATGCTGCAGCTGTGTTTTCAACTATTCTTGCAATAGCTTTTGGTGCTTCTTCCAGCAGTTCAGGTGAGAATGTTCTTACTGTGCCTTCAAATTTTGCTTTGCCTGCGATAACATTCCAGCGGCTGCCTGCTTCTACTTTACCAACTGATACAACCAGTGGGTTCAGTGGACTGTTGTTTCTGGAAACAAATGTCTGCAGGTTCATAATGATAGCGCTCATTACAACGATGGCGTCAATACCTGCTTCAGGAGAAGAACCGTGTGTTGACAGGCCTTCGATTTCAACGTGGAATTCTGCTGTGGAAGCCATTCTGTTGCCTGACTCAATATTTACATATGGTGCTTCCAGAACATTCCAGATGTGTGCGCCGTAGATAGCGTCAACACCGTCTAGAACACCCTGGTCAATAAGAGCTGCTGCGCCGTCGTATGCGCCGGATTCTTCTGATGGCTGGAAAATAAGACGAACGGTACCTTTCAGCTGGTCTTTAACTTCTGTCAGCATTTTTGCAGCGCCCAGCAGCATTGAAATATGGCAGTCATGACCGCAAGCGTGCATGCAGCCTTCATTTTTTGATGCAAATGGCAGACCTGTTTCTTCTTTGATAGGCAGGGCATCAATGTCTGCACGCAGTGCAACAGTTTTGCCTGGCTGACCACCAACGATATCTGCCATACAGCCGTAGTAGCCGTCAAAAGTTTTTACTTCAAGGCCCATCGCTTCAAGTTCAGCAATAATAGCTTTTGTTGTTTCTTTTTCCTGCATAGACAGTTCAGGGCATGCATGGAAAAATCTTCTCTTTTCAATAATATAACTTTCAGTTTTTTCCGCTAATTCTCTGAAATTCATAATAATACCTCTCTATTTTATTTATTTAGTTTATAATAGCACAAATAAGAGAGGCAATACAACATTTTTTTACATTTTTCAGGGTTATTCCAACAGCGGAAGAAGAACTTTTCTGAAAACAATCAGCATAATTATCAGCATAACAGCAACAGCAAGATAAACCGCAGTAAAACCAGTGCTTTCACTGAGAAATCCCCATACAGCGGCTCCGATGGTCATACCCAGGTCCTGACTCATCATAAATGTGCCGGTGGCAAGACCGCGCTTTTCTGGTGCACATCTGCTTACTGCAGCAGTGTTTACTATAGGATGAATAAAGCCTGCCCCCACCCCATACAATGCCGCCCCTGCAAAAAGCATAAAAGGACTGTAAGCAAATGCAATCCGCACAAAAGCCGCAATATAAAGAAAATCTGCTGCGTAGAACACTTTTTTATTGCCAAAGTTCTGTATCAGCTTTGTGTTGACAAAGCGTGCCGCCAGAAGCAGTAGCGCTGATATAATAAAAAACCAGGCATCACCTGCCAGCTGTCTTTCCTGTGCCATAACCGGAATAAAAGAGTTTACGGATGCGGTGGACATTGCAAAGAAAAATATGGTGAAAGCCGCAGGAAGTGCTGACTTTTCCACTATACTGAAAGTGATTTCAGGATTTATAAACCTGTTTTCCTCATATTTTACAAACATAGCAGCAATAAGCACCAGCAGCATTGTCACAGAAACCGCCACAGCCACCCATACAAAGCCATAATCATACAGCCACAGGGCAACCGCCGGCGCCACAGCCTGTGACCGCACATTTGTTATTCCATAAAGTGAAACTGCTCTGGGCAGCTGTTTTTCAGGTACTACATCACATATGATGGTGCCGCCTGCGGTGGTCAGTGCTGAATAACCTGTTCCAAACAATATTCGGCTGACAAACAGCAGCAAAATATTATTGCAGAACAGCAGAACAATTGACGCTGCCAGGCAAAAAAGCCCTCCGGCATTGTAAACCAGCTTTCTCCCTTTCCTGTCTGTCACATACCCCCATAAAGGTCTTGTGAAAAAGGATGACAATGTAAAAGCTGCTGCCACAAAGCCTGCAACAGTTTTTGATGCACCTATCCGTATGCTATGGCGAGCAGAAACAGTGTTCAACATAAAAGATGCTGTATAAAAAAGCGTGGCTGAAATTACTGTAAAGATATAGTTTTTGTTGAATAATTTATTTTCCATACCTTGATTATTGCCAATAAAAAAGCAAATAGACCTGCAGGAAAACAGGTCTATCTGCTGCATAATATGCAGGAATATTAAATTAAGGGTTATGCCCTTATGGCGAACGGAATACAGATTAAGCTGCCTGATGGGCTGCTTCTCTGCCTTTGTAAATAGAAAGCTGCACTTTTCTGGCTTTGCGGCGTTTTCTCAGAATGCGGCGCAGTTTGTTTTCTGCCATATAGCACTGGCGTGTCAGCATAGAGAAAAGAGCCACATTTACCAATACGGAATAAAGAGGCATATCACCCAGTGAACCCAGGCTTACAAATGTAAGAAGTGCAAAAAACACTGTGAGAAAATTATATAAATAAATCTTGGACTGTATTTTCATAATATCACCTTTAACAACTGCAGGTTGTTTCCTTTGATTACATAATACTACAACTATTGGTTGTTGTCAACAACTTTTTCACATTTTTTTGCAATTTATACTACTTTTAGTTGTTTACAAATGTAAAATTATAATGTATAATGTAATCAGAATACAACTGAAAGTGGTGAAAATTTTGTTCAGCCAGAATATAAAGAAACTGCGTAAAGAGATGAAAATCAGCCAGAGCCAGCTGGCCAGGGAGCTGCAGGTTACACAGCAGGCAGTAGGTAAATGGGAAACAGGCAAAAGCACTCCTGATACAGATACCCTGCGCAGAATTGCAGAGTTTTTCAAAACCAGCGTGGACTATCTGCTGGGTGTGGATAAACTGGTGGAAAATGCTGTTGCCCATATAGGCGGTGAATTTGCAATACCTATTATCGGTACTGTAAAAGCCGGCTACAATGCATTGGCATACAACGATGATTACGGTGTTGAGTACGCAAACGTACGCAACCCTGAAGAATATTTCTACCTTATTGTCAAAGGTGACAGTATGGAACCAAGAATCAAAGACGGTGACCTGGCACTGGTGCATAAGCAGAATACCCTCAACGACGGCGAGCTGGGTGTAATTGTTTATGGTGACAATGAGGGCACTCTGAAACGCTTTGTAAAAAAAGGCAATATGATTATTCTGCAGCCATTCAACCCTGAATATGAAGCAAAGGTTATCACAGGCGAAGAACTGAATGATGTGTATATTGCAGGCAAAGTAGTGGAAACAAAAACAAAATGGTAATCTGATATGGCTTTTGACTATAAAAAGGAATATAAAGAATTTTATCTGCCTAAAAGCACACCTTCCATTGTGGATGTTCCGCCTATGAACTTTATTGCGGTACGCGGTAAAGGCGACCCAAATCAGCCTGACGGAGAATACAAGGCAGCGATGAATCTGCTGTATGGTATTGCATTTACCATAAAAATGAGCAAAAAGGGTGACCATCGCATTGACGGTTATTTTGATTATGTTGTTCCCCCTCTGGAGGGTTTCTGGTGGCAGGAAGACACCTGCGGTATTGACTACAGGCGCAAATCAGATTTCCAGTGGATTTCGCTTATCCGTCTGCCTGACTTTGTGACAAAAGAAGATTTTGAATGGGCCGTGGCTGAAGCAACCGCAAAAAAGAAAACTGATTTTTCAAAGGCAGAGTTTTTCACTTATCATGAGGGTTTATGCGTACAGTGTATGCATACAGGCAGCTATGATGATGAACCCGGTACAATCAGCAAAATGAATGCATTTATCCGGGCCAATGGCTATAAAACTGATATTTCCGCACAGAGATATCACCACGAAATATATTTAAGTGATGCCAGAAGAACTGCCCCCGAAAAGCTGAAAACTGTTATCAGGCACCCTGTAGTAAAGATTTAAATCAATCACAGCTACAAGCTGATGTTGTCAGAATAATAAGATGTCATTCCGAGCAAAGTGAGGAATCTCATATGCCCCCAAAAGGTATAAATACTTAAGTAGTATTTAATGAGATTCTTCGTCTTTCAGCCTCAGAATGACATTTCGCTTTCTTGTATTTAATTTTTTTCAAACTTGCATTATCTGAATGACGTTGGTTGCAAAGCTGTGTTTTTTTTGCTTTTTTTATATAACTGTGCAATAATTTAAATATATAATCGTATTTCAAGTGAGGGGGGTTGGCAATGGACAGAGATTTCAACCGTATTGTAAATGCATATGCAGATATGCTGCTGCGCATATGTATGCATTATACGAAAAACACCGCCGATGCAGAGGATGTGGTACAGGCCACATTTCTGAAACTGGTGGAAAAAAACATTATTTTTGACAGCGCGGAGCACGAAAAGGCTTGGCTTATTCGCGTATGCATAAATTTGTGCAAAGACAATCTGAAAAGCAGCTGGAAGAAAAAAGTTTATTCTGTCCACGAAACAGAGTTTAAAGACCAACCATATGAAATAGCTGATGAAAGCCCCTTTTTGTCCTACATAAGAACTCTGCCCCCTAAACAAAAAACTGCTGTTTATCTGTTTTATTACGAAGATATGCCTGTAAGCCAAATTGCCGCTGCTATGGGCGCCAACCAGAACACTGTGCTGTCCTGGCTGCGCCGTGGCCGCAAAGCGCTGGAAAAACTACTGAAGGAGGATGTGTAGATGTTTAAAGACGATTATCGCAAAGAACTGAATAATATTTCTGCCAGCGAAAAGTTCAAACAGGATACAATTTCTCTGATGCAGGAAAAACAGGCCACTCTGGAGCAGAACAATAAAAAAGTAATACATTTCAAAGCAAAACCGACAGCCCGAATTGCGGCATCTGTTGCGGTGCTGACACTGGCCTTGGGTGCATATGCATTTATGCAGAGTGATTTTGCTATCAGTATGGATAATGCAGAAACCGAAGGTGCTGTGCAGGAACAGGCGACAAATTATGAAGTATATGACTCCCTGCACCCCGGATATGATAAAAAATACTGGCTCACTGCCGAAGACCGGGAGCCGATTGAAAAATCCGCCTCTCCTGCCGCCAAAAACGAAACAGAAAGAATTTCTCTTAACATTTTCAATCACGGTATGGGTTATGAGGCCCATATGGTATATGGACCATATGAACTGGAGTACAATCCGGAATACACTCTGGGGGATGAGTTTGACAGCCTGCCTGTGTATAAATTCACACCGTTGACTGCCGAAGAAGCCTTGAATGAAGCAGAAAGCATTCTGTACGATTTAAATGCTGAAGCATCAAATATTGTATTCACCTGGAGCAGACCAGTTTACAATGAAGATGGCATCCACTATACCAATGAAGAAACAAAAACCGATGACGCACAGTCTCCCGGTGATGAGTATAATTTAAACTATATTGACGGCAAAATTACCATAGAAAACGGTGTTACAGGTGTTTTCAGCCTGTGGGCAACCCGTGGTATGATGAGAGTGGAAATTGACGAGCCTGTAGCTGACAGCGAAAATCCTGATGCAATCTTTGCAGGCGTAAAAGAAAAATATCCCCAGCTTTTTGATGATGAAAACACAGAGTTTTTCAGCTGGTATGACTATATGTATTTTGCTGAAAAGAACTATAGAAATATCATATACAGCAAGACAGATGACTACCGGCAGAATATATTCAATGCAACAATGAACAGTATGAATGTAGCTGTACTGACGGTAAGTTCGGATAATCCTGTTTATGACCAGACAAGTATATGGTTTCCTCTGCCGTATTATACAAAAGAGGAAAATCTGCCTGCAATTACCTATCAGCAGGCACTGGGATTGCTTTTCAACGGGCAGTTTTATTCATCAAAAACAGATACAATTCCACAGGATGCTGTGATTAATCACACTGAACTGGTTTACTATCCGCCTGAATACAAAATGACTATTCCGGGCTATGAGGGCTATTCCCTGCCGTTCTACAAGTTCTATATTGAAGACCCGGAACAGCAGCGAGAAACTCTGGGCGGAATACTGAAAGAATACTATGTGTGTTATGTTTGCGCTCTGGACCCGTCCTGCGTAAACCTGACCGGTGATTACGGAATAGACAATATAGTGCAGTTCAATGGTGCACCTGTCAGCTAAAATGAGGTAAAAAATGAAAATATTAAAAAGAATTATAGCGCTGTTGGCAATAGGGTTGTTTATATTGGCTTTTCTGAACAGCTGTGCAGCAGAAAACGAAAACACACCGCCTGAAGAACCGGCTGTAATGGCTGTGATGGTAAATGATACAGTGTATTATTACACCGGGCAGAAAGTGGAACTGCTGCGCTGTGGCGTGATGGATGGCCAGATAACAAAAACAGTTGCAGCCACTGCCCTGCCGGATGAAAATGATCGGTCCAATTTTGGCAAAGATTATGAATATCAGTATGTGGACGAAAATCATATTGATATTGTGATGGAGGCCGGCTGGATAAGATTCTGCAGCGGATATTGTGAAAAAGCTGTTGCAGAAGGCGCAGAACATTACAACACCAGTGTACAGGACCACAGCCAGACACTGACAGAAGAACTGTATTTACAATGGATTGGAAACTTTACACCCGATTATGATACAGAATATTATGATGGTATTCCTGAAAAAATCAATCCCGGTGGACTATGTAGTGTGCCACATACTTCCGATTGTCCTACAGGTGCCTGCATTACAGAGGATGGTGTCGCCTGCATAAGAGTAGACGGAGATCTATGTATATGCGGATATCCGTTGGAAGAGGATATAAAGACATTTCCAGGACATATAGCTGTGGTTGAAAATATAGAATAAAAACTCTCTGCGTCAGTACAGTTAAAACAGTTAAAGCCAGGCTTTCCTGAAGTGACCCCGAAAGTTTAGACAAAATTAAATATTAAATTGAATGTGAATGAG
>CAZYSS010000009.1:0-35908 GCA_964649845.1 uncultured Oscillospiraceae bacterium | reverse complement strand
GCCAACGGGCCGGAGAATTTGAAAATCAGCTCGTCTTTCTTGCTTGCTTTCAGCGCATCAAGGATGTATCTGTTGTTGAAGCCGATTTCCATATCAGGACCAATCTGGCCAACGCTGATTTCGTCATAAACGTCGCCCAGTTCTGTGGCACATTTTACGCTTAATGTATTATCGCTGATGTTCATTTTCACAGGGTTGCGCAGTCTTTCTGTAATAATCAGTGATACTCTTTCCACTGCATCCT
This sequence comes from uncultured Oscillospiraceae bacterium, assembly GCA_964649845.1. Lineage (GTDB taxonomy): Bacteria > Bacillota > Clostridia > Oscillospirales > Ruminococcaceae > RGIG3102. The sequence goes on along the minus strand of CAZYSS010000009.1, from coordinate 35,664 downwards.
GCAGTGCTTTTGTATTGATAACCGCATCTGTAACATAATTTGCAGGGATAGCTTTCTTGTAATCCAGGAAATCACCTTCCAGCAGTCTGGACAGCACAATAAAGTCACCGGCTTTGAACATAACATATCTTCTGGATGCAAAGATAGTGATTTTACCGTCTTTATCGCCTACAATTCTTCTCACTTCGTTCATAGCCTTTGCAGGTACTATCATATTGAAATTACCTTCAAAGTCCACCTGTCTTTCACACACAGCCAGACGGTAACCGTCCAGTGCCACCATTGTCAGCTGGCTGTCTTCCAGTCTGATAAGCACGCCTGTATGGGCAGGTCTTTTTTCATCTGTTGAAACAGCGTAGATAACATAGTCACACATTTCTGTAAACAGGCTGTTTTCAATCTTCACGCTATTGTCTTTGCCTGCAGATGGAAAATCAGGGTAGTCAACACTGTCAATGCCTTTGATGTTGTATTTTGTGATACCGCTCTTTATAACACAGTTCATTCTTTCATCGCATTCGATGGAGATTGTGTCGTTGTTTACCTTTCTTACAATGTTGCCCAGCAGCTGTGCGTTCAGCACAACATCGCCTTCTCTTTCCACTTCACATTCAAAAGTGGTCTTTATTCCCATTTCAAAATCATAGCCTGTCAGTGTCAGGGTATCATTTTCTGCTATCAGCAAAATACCCTCGATTGATGCCAGGTTGCTTTTTGTAGCCACAGCTCTTGAAACTATCCGTATAGCTTCATTCAGCTTGTCTCTGTCACAGATAATTTTCATATTAATATTCCTTTCAAAGTTTTTAACATCCTGCCGGATGGTAAAAAATATTTTTTCTTTTTATCCGCAGGAAAATCACTTACCTGCAATAATATATTAACAGTAGTAGTAGTAGAGGCGCCTCAAATGTTTAAAACTTTTCAAACGCTTGTTTTCAGCGGAAAATCCCCACTTTTTCCCTTGTGGAAAACTCGTTGAAAATATGTTTAATTTAAAATAATAACTTTTGCCCCTGTTGAAACTGTTGAAAACTCACTGTTGAATGTTGAAAACTTTGTTGAAAATTTTTACAGTTTCAACTGTATATTTATGCGTATATCCTGGAGTTAATTGTGAAAATATGCATATTCATCAGATTGTAAAATTTTCCGCCCCAGAAATACATATGTTTTCAACATTTTTACAGCATTTGTTGATAAAATTGTTGAATTCTCTCACTTTTTTTAATAAAAATTATGTTTTTGTGTTTTGTTATTCCGAGCGAGTGAAACGAGCCGAGGAATCTTCGCTCTACAGTAACAGTAAAACTGAAAATTTTTATCTTATGCCGAGCAACTGTTGTGAATAATCCCGGCCATAAAATATAAATTATATAGCCTTTACATTTTTTATAATATCTTCAGCAGTATCACGGTAGAATGAATCGGTTTTCAGTCTCCGGGCAACATTGTTGATGGAATAAACCACAGTTGAATGGTCACGACCGCCAAATTCCTTGCCTATTTCCTCCATAGTCAGTCCGCAAACCTCTTTAATAATGTACATAGACATTTTTCTTGCTTCTGCCACTTCCTGCTTGCGGCTTTTGCCTCTTATATCAAGAATGGAAACATTGTAAACCTTGCCCACTTCGATAATGATTTTTTCAATTGTCACAGGTGTACTCATCTGTTCGTTCAGAATATCCTTTATTGCAGACTGTGCGTTTACCATAATTGGCGGTTTGCCCTCCAGGCGGTGCAGGGCATCCAGCTTTTTAACCACGCCCTCCAACTGTCTGATATTGGTTTTAACCTTTGTGGCAATAAACTCAATAACGTCATTTTTGATGTCCAGGCGCAGCAATTCGGCTTTTCTTTTGATGATTGCACATCTTGTTTCAAAATCAGGTGCCTGAATATCTGCCATCAACCCCCATTCAAAACGGGTGCGCAGTCTGTCTTCCAGACTTTTTATTTCCTTTGGAGGTCTGTCAGATACCAATACAATCTGTTTACCGGCATTGTGCAGGGCGTTGAATGTATGGAAAAATTCTTCCTGTGTACTTGGCTTGCCTGCAATAAACTGGATATCGTCTATCAGCAGCACATCTGCCTGTCTGTATTTGTTCTGGAATTCGCTGGTTTTGTTTTCCCTTATGGCAGCGATGATTTCGTTTGTAAATGTTTCGCCGTCCACATAAACAATGTTTGCACGTGGGTTGTTTTTCTTTACTTCAGCTTTGATGGCGTTCAGCAGATGGGTTTTGCCCAGACCGCTGTCCCCGTAGATAAACAGCGGGTTGTAAGCCACAGACGGATTCTGTGCCACAGCCAGTGCGGCAGCGTGTGCAAACTTGTTGGAAGAACCAACTATAAATGTGTCAAATGTAAATGCATATTCCCCGCCGTTGATAGGTGCCTGAGGTGCCTGTTCTTCTTCAGCCTGTTTTACTTCAATTCTTGGTATGATTGTAAAACCCAGCACCTGTTCAAAGCCCTCTGTCAGCATAGGGATAAATCTGTCTTCAATAATTCCTTTTGCCCACTCGTTGTTGGCATAGAGAACAGCTGTGTCGCCCTCCAGCTTGCCGGCTTCCATCGGTTTTATAAAAAGGTCATAGGATGCCTTGACAATTTTCTGGGAACAGTACTCTTTCACAGCTAAAAAAACGTCGTTAAAAGATTCCATTTTTACTCTCCTGTTTCAAACGTTATATACCCTTAAATTTTACCATAAAAACCACAAAAAAACAATAATAATATAGTATAAATAATAATATATAATTAATATTATAATTATATATAATAACTATATGAATACCGCTCTAAAACGGAACGGTCAAGACCATTCCCTACAAAGTTTGATAAATGATTAAACTCCGTAGGGGCGGGCGCCCCCGACCGCCCGTGGAACAACCGCAAAACTCAAATTCTGTCATTCCGGGGACTTTGTCCGGGAAATCGCATTACCACCACCCCTATTCCTGTCAGCTTTCCTTATCCCATCTTCCACTTAATCCCATCATATAATCTCCCCAACCCCATTTTCCTTTATAAATCAGCAAATTTTACCAATTAAAAAAATATTTTCCCCTTGACATTTACCCGGTTTTTATTATATACTCTTAAATTGCAGGGTTATGCCTGCACAGTTACAGTCGGCAACGGGACATTCCCGTTTGCATATATTTAAAAATCTAAACAGGAGGACAAAAAACAATGAAAAGAACTTATCAGCCAAAGAAACGTACAAGAGCAAGAGTACACGGCTTTCTGAAAAGAATGTCTACAAAAAACGGCAGAAAAGTAATCGCTAGCAGAAGATCAAAAGGCAGAGCTAAGCTGTCCGCTTAATTTTTAGCCTTTGTTTGTTCTCTTATTTTTGTTGAATAAAAGACAGGGCCACCTTGCGTGGCCTTATTTGTTATTTGTGGTATAGACACAGATTTCAACATTTATCTATAAAAATGTTGAAACTCTTTCATTAATCTGCGCTTACGCGCAGAGGACGGAAACCTGTCCCGCTGATTACCCACTGAATATGTGTTTATTGCATATCACGTAGGGGCGGTTATTAACCGCCCGCGGCATAACCACAAAACAGGATAATATTCAATAAAAAAGAGAACAACTTCTCGGACCTTTCCATTAAAAAGGAAGCAAGATGAAATTTAAAGCAATCAACAAAAACACCCAGTTTATCAGAGGCTATCGCAAGGGCGTATCCACAGTTACACCCCTTGTTGTCACTTATGTTCTGAAAAACCGTTATGGCCATATGAGAATAGGCATCACCGCCAGCAAAAAGGTGGGCTGTGCCGTTAAAAGAAACCGTGCACGCCGTGTTATCCGCGAAGCTGTGCGCAGTCTTAACCTGGATATGTCTCTGGGTTATGACCTTATTTTTGTGGCCCGCAGCAGAACTGCAAAGGTAAAAAGCTACGAAATCGCTCCTCTGATTGAACAGCGGCTCAGGGACGCGGGAGTAATCAATGCTTAAAAAGATTTTTATTTTTCCCATTAAGCTATATAAAAAATACATATCTCCCCACCTTGGAAACAACTGCCGCTACTGGCCCACATGCAGCGAATATATGATGCAGGCTATCGAAATCCACGGCGTCCTGAAAGGGTTGCTGCTGGGTATATGGCGCATACTGCGCTGCAACCCCTGGGCAAAAGGCGGCTACGACCCTGTCCCGCCGAAAGGTATGTGGACAAACAAAAACAAGTCCCTATAACAGGGCTTTGGAGGAAAAACTAATATGTTACAGATTATCTCTATCCCACTTGGCTGGATTATGAGCTCTATCCATGATCTGGTGGGCAACTACGGTGTAACACTTATTCTGTTTACACTGGTAACAAAACTGCTTCTTCTGCCACTTTCCATCAAACAGAAGAAATCCACAATCAGAATGAACGCTTTCCAGCCGCTCATTCAGAACATCCAAAAAAAATACGCAAACGACCCTGCAAAACAGAACGAAGAGCTGGCCCGTCTCCAGCACGAACACGGCTTCTCCATGACAGCCGGCTGTCTGCCACTGCTTATCCAGATGCCTGTTCTGTTTGGTCTTATTGACGTTATCTACAAACCACTGCGCTACATCATCGGTGTGCCTGCTGCACTTATCGGTGACCTGAAAGCACCTGGCGTGCTGTGGACAACTGCAGAAGGCTTGCTGGGCTCTCTGGCAAAAAATACTCCACAGATTGATATTATCAAAGCTATTGCACAGAATCCTGCTGCATTCAGCGGTATTCTGGAAGCAGATGTTATTGCAAAAGTTCAGTCTTTTGACTTTACATTCCTTGGCCTTGATCTTACAGCCACACCAAGCCTGAAAGTTTTCAACGCACTGCTGCTCATCCCTGTGCTGTCTGTAGGCTTTATGATTCTGCAGCAGATTATCACAATGAAATTCTCCGGCGCAGCCAGCAACGACCAGGCTGCAAAACAGCAGAAATCCATGATTGTTATGTCTTCAGTTATGTTTACATACTTCTCATTCGTTATCCCAGCAGGCGTTTCCCTGTACTGGGTATTCTCCAGCATTTTCGGCATTCTTCAGGAAGTGGTTCTCCACCGGTTTATCAACCCTGAAAAAGAAAAAGCTAAAATCGAAGCAGAAATCGAAGCTGCACGTAAAGCCAGAAAAGAACAGGAAAAAAAGAGAAGAGAAAAACAGAAAACTGTTAAAGGCGACAAATACGTGGAAGAATACGCAAGCGAAGACGAAGCTGAAAAAGCAAGAAAACGTCTTGAAAGAGCACGCGCCCTTGACAAAGAAAAATATGGTGAATAATCAATGAGAGAAGTTATCAAAACAGCCCCTTCAGTTGACGAAGCCATTGCTCTTGCACTGGCAGAACTGGGGCTTTCAAGAGAAGAAGTAACCTGCGAAGTTCTTCAGTATCCTGAAAAGAAATTCTTCGGTCTCAAAAAAATCCCTGCACAGGTAAAAGTAAGCGAAATCGAAGAAGAATTCAGCGTTAAAGACATCTTTGCAGAAAAGAAAGAACCTGTAAAACAGGCTCCAAAAGCTAAAAAAGAACAGCCTAAAAAAGAAAACAAAAAAGAAACAAAACAGCAGCCAAAACAGGAAAAACCTGCAAAAGCAGAAAAAACTGTTGTAAAAGAAGAAAAACCTGCACAGGAAAAAGCTGTGGAAGCTCCTGTTGTGGAAGAAACAGTGGCAGCAGACCAGCTGTCTGAAAAAGCCAGATACGCTATGGAATTCCTGGAAAGCGTTATCGGCCAGTTCCACAAAGGCAACTACACACTCACACCTGTGAAAACAGAAACAGGCTATGTTATCAAAATCAGCGGCGATGACGCAGGCGCACTTATCGGCAGAAAAGGCGAAACAATGGAAGCCCTTTCCTACCTGACAGGTCTTGCTGCAAACCGCAGTGATGACAGCTTTGAAAAAATCAGTGTTGACGTGGCTGACTATCGTCAGAAACGCGAAAAAGACCTGGAAGCATCTGCAAAAAAAGCAGCTGCAAAAGTTCTGAAAACAGGCCGCCCATTCGGTTTTGAACCAATGAATCCTTACGACCGTCGCATTATCCACGCCGTAATCAGCGGCATCGAAGGCGTAAAGAGCGAATCCAAAGGCGAAGGCAGCTCCCGCCGCGTAATGGTTTATTCCACAAATCCACGCCCACGCAACAACGATAGAAAAGGCGGCAAAAAGCCTTACAACAAAAACAACAGACAGAGAAAAGAAAAGGCCGCACCACAGGCACAGAAAACCAGAGAAGAAAAACTGGTAGACGAATCCAGCTTCGGCCTTTATTCCAAAATCGAACTGTAAGTTTCATAAAATCAGGAGGTATCACAGGATACCTCCTTTTCTTTTGCCTGTAAATATGTGTTTAATGGTGCGTAGGGGCGGTTATCAACCGCCAGCGGATAACGTTTAAATTTGTGTATTTTAACATACCACGTAGGGGACGATGTCCACATCGTCCCGTTGCCGGTTCGCCATGTCCGGCATCGCAGATGCCGACTGTGTGCGAATGACCGCCGCGGCGGAATGCGGCCAAGGCAAAACGATGTCCACATCGTCCCGACAAATGGGCGAACACTGTTCGCCCCTACAAAGCCTGATTTTACACTCAACCCCGTTACTGACGATTGAATTAATATTTTACTGCAACTCTGTAGCGGCGGGCGCCCCGACCGCCCGTTAAACACCCACAAAACCGGACATTTCCACACACCGCGTAGGGGCCGTTGCCTACAACGGCCCGTGGATTACAATCAAATCAATATTTTTCTCTGACCCGTAGGGGCGGTTATCAACCGCCCGTGGAACATCCACAAAACCTGAGTTCTGTCATTCCGAACACCGCAGGTGGAGGAATCTTTGCTCTTGAGCAAGGGATAAATATTGTTTTGTACCGCTACGCGGTGTTACTTTTGGTGGCAAAAGTAACCAATACCCCTACGGGGCACGCGAAGTCCGGAGCAGCGTAGCTGCATGAGCGGTTCTGCGAGTGTAGCGGATTGCGATCCCCCCGCCTTCGGCCCTGAAAAACAATCGTCGCGCACTGCGACGGGCTGAAGCCACTCTTGTTCGCTCGTAACTTTCCAGGGTGATTTCCCCAAACCCCTTTTCTACAACATCCAATATCCTCGTAGGGGCGGGCGTCCCGACCGCCCGTGTAATATCCACACCATCCCCTGCAATCTGCCATTACGCTTACACCACTTGACATTTCTCCCCTTTTCCCTCACAATATAAACAATAATAATTTCACGGAGACTACCAATGACCATCCATTTTGAATCAAAATCTGAAATAACACTGGACAAATATCTTTACTGGGCCAGCCATCCAATCGGCAGGAATGCCCGCAAAAAGCTGTTTATATCCAATATGATAAACATCCTGGGTATGTTGTTTTCTGTCCTTGGCGGCCGGTTTTGCATATATCTGGACTCAAAGGAAATCGCCCTTATATACCTTGCCATGTTTGTTGCCTTTTTCTACAAAACATTTTTCCACCGCAAACGCGCCAATAAAAAGCTGTATACCCAGACAATTATCGCCCAGGGCGGTGGTCCGTGGGTGCGCACCACCACCTTTGGCAGCAATATTCAGGTGGCAGACAACAACTCTGTTTCCACTTATAAATACTCTGATTTCAAAAAAGTTTCACAGGACAGCCGCCATTATCTGCTGTATATGAACCAGGATATTGTGCTGCGCGTGGAAAAAGGTTCTTTTACCACAGGCAACGAAGCTGATCTTCTGCCTTTCCTGCAGAAAAGAATCAAAAACAAATTTTAATTTTGTAATAATACAGGCGGTTTATACTGTCTGTATATTTTTTGACAGTTATTATTCCTTTGTAAAATTATCCACCCCATATATTTTTCACAGCCTTTTAACATTTTAATATTATAATTCTGATAAAAAACACAAGAGGGAGAAAATGAAAACAGAACACAGAGAAAAACACATACTGCGAATTGCCCTGATTGCAATTTTATTTTACTTTGCCCTACTGCGTATAGACAGCATCGGGGGTTTTCTGGCACAGGCAATTAAAGTAGCCAAACCTTTTATTTACGGCGGTGCTATGGCATTTATAATCAATGTGCCTATGAGAAAAATCGAAGCTCTGCTGGAAAAAGCAAAGGTAAACAAAGGCCGCCGAGGCATAGCCTTTCTGCTTACCCTTGTTCTTATAATTGCAGTAGTGGCCTGTTTTCTTCTGTTTGTTGTACCACAGCTGGCCGGTGCCCTTACCACACTTGTCTCCCATCTTCAGCGGCTGGTGGATTCCATCCCTGCCCTGCTGGAAAGCCATTCCGGCAACATTTCAATTGTGGAAGAACAGCTGGCTGCCCTTGATATAGAGTGGCAGACCATAGGCCAGAACGCTGTAAACTATCTGAAAAATTTTGCAGTAGGTCTGGTAAACGGCAGTGCAGGCATTATCACAAATATAATCAGTGGCTTTACCACATTCCTTATGTCATTTATATTTTCTGTTTATCTGGTGCTGGGTAAAGAAAAAATTGCTGCAGCCCTGACGGAATTAACAACCGCCGTTTTCCCTGAAAAAATCAGCAGCAGAATTTTCCACATACTGACTGTTGCAAACAAAACATTTTCTTCATTCCTGTCCGGCCAGTGTCTGGAAGCTGTAATCCTGGGGGCAATGTTTGTGGTGGCAATGTCACTGCTGCGCCTGCCTTATGCATTCCTTATAGGTATAATCATCGGCGTAACCGCCCTTATTCCAGTTTTTGGCGCGTTTATCGGCTGTGTTGTAGGCGTGGTGCTTATCCTGCTGGAAAGCCCTGTACAGGCCCTCTGGTTTGTGGTACTGTTCCTTGTGCTGCAGCAGATAGAAGGCAATCTTATCTATCCGCGCGTGGTAGGCAACAGCGTGGGTCTGCCTTCAGAGCTGGTGTTTATGTCGGTAATCGTAGGCGGCGAACTTATGGGCATGGCAGGTATGCTGTTGTTTATTCCGTCAGTCAGCGTGGCATACACACTTATAAAGGAATATGTGATTTCAAAACGCCCTGTGGACAACCGGGCAGAATAATGTACAGAAGGTGACCACCGGCAATGTCATTCAGATAAGAAAAATATGTCATTCTGAGGAACGAAGTGACGAAGAATCTTAGTTCTAACAATGTGATTAAGATTCTTACCCTGAAGGGCACGCGTCGCTTCGCTCAGAATGACATTTTAGTTTGTTTTATTAAGTTGATATTTTTCGAAAATACTTAACTTAATGACATTGTGACCACCGGTCACCTTTTTTTGTATGATTATGCCCACGGATATGATTACATTTGTATAGCATTGTAACCGCGTAGGGGACGTTGCCCACAACGTCCCGTGAATAACAATCAAATCAATATTTTTCTCTGACCGCGTAGGAGCGGGTTCCCCGACCGCCCGAAAAAAAGGTCAAGACTGTTCTCTACCGATTTGAATAATATGCTTACCCTCTGCATCCCCTCCTATCACTCCCCTTTTTTCGTCAAAATTCCTGCTTTTCCCTTGCACTGTGACCTGTTTTGGTTTATTATAAAATTAACTACAATTTCAAAACGGAGAAAAACTATGACATTGTACGAAATATATAAATCCAGAAAAGACGCCCTGGCGACACGTATCCGCGAATCAAAAAGCCTTTACGAAACAGGCAGTGTTATAAGCGAAGCGTTGGAAACAATGCAGTATCAGTATCTTAACCAGGGGGACAACGCCGCCCTTTCAGAAGAACTGACAGACCTTATCAATATGGCAAAAGTTTCTGTGCCGCTGATTGAAAGCGTAAGCAAATACAAACTGTGGGAAAATGCCCAAAGCGAAAATCCAAAGAAAAAAAGCCCTGTACCGGGCCTGGTTTTCCTGCTCATAGGTCTGCTGATGATTTTTCTTCCTGTGGGTTACTATATGTTCCTGCACAATATCCGGCTCAAGGATGTGCCGTCCGCATATGCGGCAGTAATGCTTGGTGGCGTGCTGATGATACTTTTTGCAGGCTTCCTGCTTTTCTTCCGCAGAAAACAGAAGCTTAAAGCCACTGTGGAAATTTCTGCCGATGCAGATGATATTGTAAAAAGAATGGAAGAGGTAATCAAAGCCATCGATGCAATGCTGGAAAAGAAAAAACAGGCGATTGCAGCAAACAAACAGCTGATGGATTCTGCCATCAACGCTGATGAAGCACAGATGTTCTCCTATCTTATGGAGGCCAAGCTGTCCGGTGATGCAGAATTTGCCCTGGAGCAGCTGGACGAAGTGGAACACTATCTTGCAAAACAGGATGTTCTGCTGGTGAAATATATAAAAGGCAACGAAAAATACTTTGATTTTCTGGAAGGCGAAGAAACAAAAACCATTCGCCCTGCCCTTGTGCGCTCAGGTCAGGTAATGGTAAAAGGCCTCGCTCAGCTGAAATATTCAGAAAAACTGTAAATCAAAACCCGGTCCATCCCGGGTTTTATTTTTTTGATAAACTTTCTGTAATTGCGTAGGGGACGGCCTCCCGGACGTCCCGCAACGGGAGGCGGAATGCCGCCCCTGCAAACCCTGATTTTACCCTCAAACTTCATAAAACACAAAAAAGCAGGGTACCGCCCTGCTTTCATTTTCTGTTGTTATCCTATCCGAATATTGCCCCCAGCATATTCACCGCGGTCACCGCCATTTCCAGGTCCACACGGGCACCTGTCAGGTTGGTGGTGGAAATATCAAAACCGGTAAACCTGTTTTCCCTTATGTCCCGCTTGTGAAAATTGGTGTTGGACAGCATACAGTCGGTAAAATCACAGTCCCTTATGACAGATTTGGAAAAATCCGTGTTGCGCAGGTCTGCCCCTGTAAAATTTATGCCGCGCAGCTTTTTGCCGCTTAAATCGCAGAAACGCAGACTGCTGTAACTCCAGTTTCCCCCCACAATATCCACGGTGGACATCTCAATTTCAGAAAATGAGGTGCCTGTGGTTTTGCAGTCGGTAAAGGATGCGCTGAACATTCCGCAGAATTTGAACACACAGTTAAGCAGTGCACATTTTTTGAAATTTGTCACCGAAAACCTGCAGGAAACAAATTTACAGCGATCAAAATTAATTGAAATCAGGTCACTTTCTGAAAAATCCACTCCTGTAAAGCTGCATTTTTCAAATCTGATGTTTTCCATCACCTTTTCTGTCCAGTCCAGGTCAGAAAATTTCTGTTCTGTGAATATCTGCATTTCAGCCATGGCGGTCTCCTGTGTAATAAGTCTCTGTATAAATCTTAATACACGCCGCCTGTTATTGCAAGTCTTGCTACCGGGTTATGTTTTCCATCTTTTCCTGCCGCCGGCTGTCACCTTTCAAAATCACTTCCCTGGGATAATCCAGATGGCTGACAGCCAGAAATTTCATTATCCTTTCCATCTTCTGCAGGTCCTCTGTGTTCAGATTGGTTATCAGATTGCTGTAATTCTTTTTCACTGCTTCACCGCACTGTTCAGACAGGTTTTCCAGATTGTATTTCACGGTGCACCAGGCTGTTTCATTCATAAATGCCAGCCCCAGCTCGTTGTCCAGAAAAGCCTCCGCCTTTGCCGCAGCGTTGGCCAGGCTTTTGCCGTCCAGCATCTCTGCCCCCTTCAGCAGATAGTTTTTTACGGTCAGGGGCAGGTTTTCCCCCAGTTCCTCAACGCCGAACTCGGTCAGCTCCTCTGTGATTTTTCCCAGTTGGCTCCAGCTGCACTGCAGATAATAGTCTATTCCAATGCCAAATTCCTCCTGCAGGTCCAGCACACACTGCATTATGCCTGCTTTCTGCAGGCTATCCGCCAGACTGCCCCCTGCAGAAAATTCATATTGGGGAGAAATCGCCCCTATGCCGATTTTATTCTGCAGGGCATCAAATTTGAATATGAAAAAATACCTGTGTTCATCACCCACACACAGCAGCAGGGTTTTGCTGTCCTCTGTGCCGGGTCTTGTTACCGGCACCCCTTTCTGCGGAGTGTCGGTCTCCTTTGCCCCTGTGCCCATCAGGCCGTACAGTATGCCAAATCCTGCCAGCACCACAATCATAGACACAAAAAAGCTGGCGAAAAATGCTTTTCTTCTGCTCATAAACCACCTTTTTCTTTGATTGTTGCCACAGAGAAAAAGCTTTAAACAAAAGATGTTCCAATATAACTCCGCAGGGGGCTGCGAGACTTGTGATGTTCCCTACAAAGTATGATAAACCACTCAAACACGTAGGGGCGGATAGCATCCGCCCGCCAATGGAAAGGTCAAGACTATTCCCTACAAAATATGATAAATTACTCAACCCTGTAAGGGCGACCTGTGGTCGCCCGTGAAATAAACGCAAAACCCGAGTTCTGTCATTCCGAACATCGCAAGATGGAGGAATCTTTGTACTTGTGCGAGTGGAAATATTGTTTCTGTACCGCTACGCGGTGTTACTTTTGAGTCCAAAATTTTGCCAACGGGAAGCGGAACGCTGTATATGCAAATGCCCGCCGTAATGGAAGGCGGGCAAGGCAGCCAACAGAGCCAGTTGGCAGATATAATATAAAACTGGAGCTTGTGGTGGGATTCGAACCCGCGGCCTGTTCTTTACGAGGGAACTGCTCTGCCAACTGAGCTACACAAGCACACCTTTATTTTACTCCTGTCTGACTGATAATTCAAGTGCAAAAAGTTTTTAACATTTTCTGCAATTTTTAACTTTCTATTGTTGAAATGAGAAAATAATCCAGAATACAATAATCCAATATTTCCACAGATAATTATTTATTGCCCACTCTGTTTACATTCTGTAAAGTTTTCCACACAGTTTTCCACAGCCTGTTGAAAACTTTTCCACGGTTTTTTTACCAAAATATAAGGAAAAATCGGGTTTTTTCCACTTTTTTCCGGTTGAAAAGTAAAAAACTGTATTACAAACTGTAATTTTCAGTAGTTTTTAACATTTTCAACAGACTTTTCAACATTTCAAGAGTTTTCAGCAGTTTTTCAGTTCAATTGTTGAAAACTCTGTTGAAAGTGTTGAAAAGTGGGTTAAAACTCCCTTTTTTCCACAAAAAGCGGAGAATATTTAGTGTTTCACAGCAAAAAACAGGTGGAAAAAACACAATATATAGTGTACAATATAGTGAAAAAGCTGGTGAAAAAAAGGGGTGAAACAGGTGCAGAAAGTACTATCAATGCATAATATTTACCATTTTGGCCTTGTAAATTTTCAACATTTAAACATTCTGGATGTCCGTTCAAAAGCCAGAATTCCCCAGAATTGCACAGGCGCAATCGCAATAATTTTCCCTTATTACAACAAAAATGCATTTGGCGGAAATATCAGTGCATACTGTTCGGTGTCAGATTATCACACTGTTGTGGGTATGCAACTTAAATCCATCTGTCAGGCTTTGTCAGAAAAATACCCTGACCATCAGTTTGTCCCCTTTGTGGATGCCAGTCCTGTTGACGAAGTGGATATGTGCGTCAAAGCCGGTCTGGGTGTCCGCGGCAGAAACAGCCTGCTGATTACCCCCGGCTACGGCAGCTATGTGTTCATCGGTGAGATACTCACCACCATGCCTCTGGAAAACACCACCTGTTTTGCAGACAAAGGCTGCCTGGATTGCGGACTGTGTGCAAAAGCTTGCCCGGGCGGCGCAATTTCACAGGGTGTCTGCACAGAAAAATGTGCCAGCCATATCAGCCAGAAAAAAGGCGAACTGTCTCCGGAAGAAACACAGATTCTGTCTAATGCCCACACCGTTTTCGGCTGCGATATATGTCAGACTGTCTGCCCTATGAACAGGAAAATAAAAGAGGAAAAAAACCTGTTTTCAGATGATATTCTCTCCACAGTCACCCCGGAAAATGTGGAAAAAATCTACAAAAGCCGCCCATTCGGCTGGCGAGGCCTTAAAGTACTGCAGAGAAATCTGGAAATATATAATAAAAATAATTAATTATACCCCTGTGAAAACAGGGGTTTTGTTTAAGCTGATTTTAAGAATAATATAAATGCATAAAGCCATCCGTATTTTACTTATATCACAATATATGTTATAATACGCGCAGGAAACATATAAGTATCAATCATTGATAAAAGGGTGAACCTTATGAAAAGAATGAAAAAAACAGGTCTGGTGATACTTTCATTGGTTCTTATCTGCCTTATGGCGGGCTGTTCTGCACAGCCGCAGGATGTTGTGGTACTCTACACAAACGACATACACTGCGCTGTAAGTGCAGACAGCGAGAATGGGATTATCGGTTACAGCAGGCTGGCCCGGCTTAAACAGGCTATAGCACAGGGCGGAACACCTGTTGTGCTGGTGGACGCCGGTGACGCCATTATGGGCGAGCCTATCGGTGCTGTATCACAAGGAGAAGATATAATAAAAATTATGAACCTTGCAGGTTACGACTATGCTGTTCCGGGAAACCACGAATTTGACTATGGTATGGACAGATTTCTGGAACTGACAGAGATGGCTGATTTCAGCTATCTTTCCTGCAACTTCACCGGCATTGAAAAAGACAGCCTTGTTCTGCCAGCATATGATATAAAAGAAGCAGGTGGCAGAAAAATTGCTTTTATCGGTGTGACCACTCCGGCAACACTGTCTTCCTCTTCTCCAACCGGTTTTATGGACAGCAACCAGAATTACATATACGGTTTTTGTCAGGACAAAACAGGGCAGGCGCTGTACAGTCAGGTGCAAAATACTGTTGACCGGGCGAGAAAAAATGGTGCAGACTATGTTGTGGTTATAGCACATCTGGGAATTGAGGCATCCTGTTCTCCGTGGACATCTTCAGAACTTATTGAAAATACAACAGGTATTGATGTTGTGCTGGACGGCCATTCCCACAGTGTTATTGAGCAGGAAATGGTAAAAAATGCCGGCGGAAAGCCTGTTATCCTCACATCAACAGGTACCAAGTTTGCAAATATCGGCAAGCTTACAATAGCTGCAGACGGCGTTCTCTCTACAGAACTGATGGCTGAAAGCCGGCTTGGTGTAGAGGACAACCCTCTGGTTCTGGGAAAAATCCGGGACATCAAAGCTGAATTTGAAGCCGAAATGCAGCAGGTGGTTGCACATACAGAAGTTGACCTTGTGATAAATGACCCATTGTATGAAAACACAGATACTCCTGTAAGAATTGTCCGCATTGCAGAGACAAATCTGGGCAATCTCTGTGCCGATGCATACAGAGCTGTAACAGGTGCTGATATTGCTTTTATGAACGGCGGCGGTGTAAGGGATTCCATCAGGGCAGGGGATATAACCTATGAAGATATTATAAAAGTAAACCCCTTCGGCAATTACATCTGTATGGTGGAAGCCACTGGCAGACAGATTGTTGATATGCTGGAACACGGTGCACGCAGTCTTCCGGCAGAAGACGGCACTTTCCAGCAGGTTTCAGGTATGTCTTTTGAGATAGATGTTACAATTCCGTCTTCTGTTGTTGTGGACGAACAGGGTATGTTTATTGAGGTTGCCGGTCAATACAGGGTAAAAAATATAAAGGTAAACGGGGAAAACATTGATATGGATAAAACCTATACCCTGGCATCCCACGATTACCTTCTCAAAGAAATGGGCGGAGGGGCTACAATGTTTACCGGCTGCAATATGGTACTGGACAGCATAATGCTGGACAATCAGGCTCTGATTACTTATATCACACAGCACCTGGATGGCATTATAGGCCTGGAATATTCCGACCCTTACGGGGATGGCAGGATTACCATTCTGCAATAAAGCCTATGGAGGAAAAATAATATTTTTCCCACAACGGATAATATAAATAATACATAAACATAAAACTACCGGGATGCAGCGCCCGGTGTTTTCATTTATTGAATACAGTAGATATATATGATAAAATTAAAGCAGTAAAATACATGTTTTTCTGACAAAGCTGAAAGGGGAGAATTATTATGACAGATAAAATCAGCAAAAATTCCCAGGTTATAAGCATTATTCTTATTTTAATCCTGATTGCCATATCTGTGCTCTCGATAAAATGGGCAGCACCTAAATATTCCAACCCTGAAGAACGCAAAGAAACCATTGAATATCTTGACCAGCAGCGCAACACTGTGCTTGCACTGACTACAGCATCCACAACTGCATCCACAGCCCTCACTCTGCTGAAAGACGACTGGGCAACCCCTATCGCCAACGAACTTGCGGAGTTGAGTGTATATTTTATGGTTATTCTGGCAGCCATTGTACTGGAAAAATACCTGATTACCCTCTCCGGCCTGATTGTCTTTCAATACGTGGTGCCGGCGGCCTGCATACTGCTGATTATATACATACTTTTTCAGGATATGGAGTGGACTAAAAAACTGGCTATCAAACTTTTTGCCTTTGGTTTTGTGCTGTTTATGCTTGTTCCTGCCAGCGTGCAGGTGTGCCAGATTATAGAAGACACCCACGGCACTTCCATCCAGGCAGCACTGGAATCTGCAGAAAACGCCGCCGCCCTGGCTGAAAGCGAAACTGTTGAAACAGAAAGTATATGGGGCAAAGTTGTCTCAAGCGTAACGGAAAAAGTGTCTGCAGCCATTGACAGTGTGAAAAACATTCTGAACAACTTTATAGAAGCCGTGGCAATAATGATGATTACATCCTGTGTAATTCCTGTGCTTATGATAGTTATATTTGTATGGCTGCTCAACACCTTGGCAGGGCTCAATATTACTCTGCCGGCCCCGGTGAGAGTAAAAGTTGATACAGAAAAAAGAAAAATCAGCTTTCCGGAAGAATAATGCCTTACATAATCAGCAGGGGTGAGTGTATCCGCTCTCCCCTGTTTTTTATGCTGAAAATTATGTTGAAAGCGAGTATGGGACGGGTCACCCGTCCCGCAAAGGGAGGCGGAACGCCTCCCTTTGAAAAACCTGATTTTACATTCCCCATGCCCCATCATCTCAAAAACCATTTCCATAGTATTATGAAAATCCTGTAAAATCTGTGTCAAAACTATTGCTATTTACACATATATTGATGTATTATATACAAAGTGTCCGACCAATCGGTCGGAAAATGAAATGTATGTTTTTAAAGGAGCTTTTATGACAAAGTACAGCGTTAAAAAGCCATTCACCGTTCTGGTGGGTGTAGTGCTGGTGCTGGTGCTTGGTGTTGTGTCCTTTCTGGGGCTGAACACCGACCTGCTGCCTGCCATGGACCTGCCATATGTGGTTGTGTATACCATTTATCCAGGTGCCAGCCCGGAACGTGTGGAACTGGCAGTTACCCAGCCTCTTGAACAGGCTGTGGCCACCACATCAGGGCTGGAGAATATATCCAGTATATCCAGTGAAAACCTGAGCCTTATAATTATGGAGTTTGATTCCTCCACCAATATGGATTCCGCCATGATTGAACTGTCAAACAACATTGACATGGTGGCCGGCTATCTGGACGATATGGTCCAGCAGCCAACACTTATGAAAATCAATCCTGATATGCTGCCGGTGCAGATGATTTCTGTAGACGTGGACGATATGGATATCAAAGAGCTGTCCGAATATGTGCAGACAGACCTGGCACCGCGCCTTGAACGTCTGGACGGCGTTGCTACAGTGGATATTTCCGGCACGGTGGAAGACCATGTGGAAATCCTGCTGAATCAGGAAAAAATCGATAAAATCAATGACGATATTTTAAAATCTGTAAACAGTACCCTTTACAAGACAAAAAAGGACCTGGACAAAGCCCAGCAGGAACTGACAGATGGCAAAAACGCCCTGGAAAGCGGTATGCAGCAGGCGGTTGACAAACTGGCACAGGCCTCTGCAGAACTGGACCTTAACCAGGCCAAGCTGCAGTCAATGGTTACAGAAAAGGATACGCTGTCAGCCAAGCTGCAGATGCTGGAAGGGCTGAAAGGCTATGCTTCCCTTACAATTATGGACAGAGCCGTTGATGCCCTGCTGCAGATTATGGATGCAACAGACATTGGCCTCAATCCTGGCACCACAGTGGGTGAAGTAAAGACATTCTTTGAAAATATTGAAATCCCTGAAAAACTGCCAGTGGAAATCCCACAGGATATTCTCACTGCCCTGAAAGGCTATAAAGCCGACATTATGGCCGCCTTTGCACAGCTGGAAGCAGTGGACCCTGCCATCGGAGGCAAATCCATCGCAGACCTGGCTGCACAACTGAAACAGCTGGTGGCCACCACAAAACAGACCATGGTGGCTATGGGCATTAGCGAAGATACCATCAACAGCGCAAACCTTCTGATTATTGAAAGCCAGATTGCAATGGTAAACAACGAACTTGCCGCAGCAGATGTGACAATCAAGGCCCTGGGCGAAACAATTGACCAGCTCAAAACAGCATATGCACAGCTGGAAGCTGCCAAAATCGAAGCCACAGCAGAACTTGCCGCAGGCACAGTACAGCTGAACAGCGCCCAGGCACAGCTGGATATGGGTGTGGAGCAGTTTGAATCCGCCCGTGACGAAGCCCTGAAGCAGGCCAACATCGACGCCCTTGTGACACAGGAAACCCTGTCCGGTATTCTTATTGCACAGAACTTCTCAATGCCGTCCGGCTATGTAAAAGATGGCAACAGCAAGCTGACTGTAAAGGTTGGCGAAACCTTTGCATCCCTTGCAGAACTGGAAAATATGCTGCTGGTTGATATGGGCATTGACGGCGTGGACCCTATCCACCTGAAAGATGTGGCGGATATTGCCATAAAGGACAATTCCTCAGACAGCTATGTGCGCGTAAACGGCAACCCTGCTGTTTCACTTTCCATACAGAAATCCTCCACAGCCTCCACCAGCCGGGTATCACAGGCTGTAAACGAAGAAATTGCAGAAATTATGGAAGAAAACTCTGCAGTACATATCACACAGCTGATGGACCAGGGTATCTATATTGATATGGTTGTTTCATCTGTTATGGACAATATGGTGTACGGCGGTATCATCGCCCTGTTCGTTCTTATCTTCTTCCTGAAAGACCTGAAACCTACCCTTATTATTGGTTTCTCCATTCCTCTTTCTGTTCTGTTTGCCATTGTAATGATGTATTTCAGCGGCGTAAACCTGAACGTTATGTCACTTTCAGGCCTTGCTCTTGGTATCGGTATGCTGGTTGACAACTCTATCGTTGTTATTGAAAACATCTACCGCCTGCGCAACATGGGTTATAGCAAGGTAAAGGCTGCCGTTATCGGTGCGCAGCAGGTTGCAGGTGCTATTGCAGCCTCCACACTGACTACAATCTGTGTTTTCCTGCCTATCGTATTTACAGATGGCCTTACCCGCCAGCTGTTTACAGATATGGGTCTGACAATCGCCTATTCACTTATTGCCAGCCTTATTGTTGCCCTTACAGTTGTGCCTGCAATGGCATCCAGTATGCTGAACAAGACAAAAGATCCGGGGGAAGGCATCTTCGGCAAACTGATTGGCGGCTATGAAAAACTGATGGAATGGAATCTGGACCACAAATGGTTTGTTATACTGCTCACTGTCGGTCTGCTGGTGTTCAGCGGATGGCAGGCAACCAAAATGCCAATGGGTCTTATTCCGTCAATGGATTCCACACAGATGCAGATGACTCTCACCGTTGACGGCGAAGTATCTGATGAAGACCTTATCGCCCAGGCAGAGATAATCGCACAGCGCGTAGGCGAAATCGAAGATGTTCTGACTGTGGGCGCTTCTATGGGTGGCAGCGGTATAGCCTCCCTTATGGGCGGCGGCTCTGAAGACACAAAATCAATGTCCTTCTATGTGGTTCTGTCTGAAGACAAAAAGCTGTCCAATGCAGAAATAGCTGACCTTATTGAACAGGCAAACCCTGAATTCAGCGAAACCCTGTCAATCACAGAGTCCACCATGGATCTGGGTGCTCTGGCAGGCGGCGGTATCGCAATACAGATTAAAGGCAACGACCTTGATGTGCTGCAGGCAGAAGCTGCAAAACTGGCAGACTTGCTGAAAGACGTGGAAGGCGTGGGCGAAGTAAGTGACGGCTCTGCCGCAGCGGTGGAAGAACTGCGTATCGAAGTAAACAAAGCCACAGCTATGAAACACGGCCTTACAGTTGCACAGGTGTTCCAGAAAGTAAGCAGTGCCCTTACAGAAAGCACCACAGCTACCACACTGAACTTTGGCGGCACCGATATGGATGCCATTATATACTCCACCGCCACCTATGAACGCTCCACAATCGGAGACCTGGTGGTGGCAACAGAAACTGATGATGACGGCAAGGAACAGGATATTCTCCTGTCAGACATTGCCACAATCGGCATTGCCCACAGCCCTCAGTCCATCAGCCGCGACAACCAGTCACGTTATATCACAGTTTCCGCATCTATGGCTGAAGGCTACAACGCTACCCTGGTTGCCCGTGATGTGGAGAAAATGCTGAAAAACTATGAATTGCCAAAGGGTTACAGCTATGCAATGACAGGCGAAGATGAAACAGTTATGTCAGCTATGTATGACATGGTAAAAATGATTGCTCTTGCAATTGTGTTTATCTATCTGATTATGGTGGCGCAGTTCCAGTCTCTCAAATCTCCGTTTATCGTTATGTTCACCATTCCTCTGGCATTTACAGGGGGCTTGCTGGCACTGCTTATCACAGGTGAAATGCTGTCCCTTGTTGCTATGATAGGCTTCCTTGTGCTGGCAGGTGTTGTTGTAAACAACGGTATCGTGTTTGTAGATTATGTAAATACCCTCCGTCTGGAAGGCATGGACAAACGTACGGCACTTATCCAGACAGGTAAAGACCGTATCCGCCCTATTCTTATGACAGCTCTCACCACCATTCTGGCTAACTCCACAATGGCTATGGGTGTGGGCATGGGTGCAGAACTGTCACAGGGTATGGCCCTGGTTTCCATAGGTGGTCTGTCCTACGCCACACTGCTGACATTGTTCCTTGTGCCTGTGCTTTACGATATTTTCAACCGTGGCGAAATGAAAGCCATAAATGTGGATTTTGAAGATGAAGAATAATTATTCAGAAAAAGAAATTAATATTTTCAACGGGGTTCTGCGTCTTGCAAAAAGCGGTGTGGATTTATCCAAAATCACCGCACAGCAGATTGCAGACTCTGCCGGCGTGGGCAAAGCCACCATATACGATTATTTTTCCTCAAAGGAAGAAATTGTACAGGGCGCCCTGCTGTATTCCATTTCAGCAGAAGCTGCCCGGTTTGCCAGCGCTATGGATGCCACACCGGATTTCAAACAGAAAATGCTGCTGATTTACAGCGGCATTATCTCCCACACAGCGGATACAGGCTCGGTTTTCAGCCTGATATTGGATTCCGGCACACCGCCAAAATCGGACCGTGACGCCATGGAAAAAATGAGCGCACCGCTGAAAGAACTGGTACAGCAGTTTATCAGCATACTCCACGACGTACTGGCAGACGGCCACGCCCAGGGAGAGCTGGCCATGGATATAAACAACCCACAGCAGAAAGACTATGTGGCCATGGTGCTGTTCGGCAGCCTGTCCGCCGCCGCCCATATGCGGCACTCATGCACAGAGCCTACCCGCCGGCAGATAGTTGAAAATGCCTATAAAATGCTTGTAAAAGCGATGAACTGAATACAAATAACTAAAGCAGACAGTAAACTGTCTGCTTTTTTGTGTTATGTTGATATTCAGGGAGTCTGTGGATAATGTTTAAATTTATGTATTTCCACATACCCCGTAGGGGACGGGTTTCCCGTCCCACAACGGAAGGCTGATGTGTAGGGGACGATGCCCACATCGTCCCGCCAAACGGACGACTGTAACTGATAATTGATTTTTATTCTGCTGCAACCGCGTAGGGGAAGCTATCAGCTTCCCGTCCACGGGAGGCGGAACGCCTCCCCTACAAGATTTGATTATACATCCAACCCTGTAGTAGCGGATGGCCACATTCGCCTGTGGATAACGTTTAAATTTATGTATTTACGCCCGCCGCGTAGGGGACGGCGTCCTCGACGTCCCGCCAAACTGGCGAACACTGTTCGCCCCTACGATAATTTTTTGCCAAACATCCGCACGTGGAACGCACAAAAATCCTATACACCAAAAAACGGAGGACATATGCCCTCCGTTTATTCTTATTCTTCCTCTGCCACCGGCAGCCGGGTTTCGCCGTTGTATTCAAAATAAATATCACTGTCAGAAACACACAGCTGGATATACAGGTTTTCGTTTATAAATGAATATCTTTCATAAACTGTGTCATATATATCTTTCAGTCTGTATGGGTCTATCTGCTTTTCCTCTGTCAGCAGCATTACATACATTTTGTCCTTGCACAGTGTCTGGCGAATGGATGTGTGCACAGTCATATCTGCGTAGCTGTCTATGTTGGCATAGGCATCCAGCTGTTCCTGTGTGCCTTTCAGCCAGTCACCAAGATAAATATATGTACCGTTGAAAACTATGTCGGTGTTTTCGCTGGTTGTCAGATGATATAGCTTTTCGCCGCTGTCTGTCAGCTGGTCAAAACTGTACACATCCTGCAGCACCAGCTGGTCGTGATTATAAATCTGCAGGCAGAAATCCTTTATCATATGGCTGTACTGCCAGTCTTCGTATGGCAACACATCTGCTGTGTGCAGTCTGCCTTCCCAGAATGTTTCATAGGCATATTCCCTTGCCTTGTCTATCTGTTTGTTGTCTGCCTCGCCGTCAAAATACAGGTTCAGCACCACAGCTTTTTTCTTTTCGTACAGGCTGTGGCCTGTCAGGTTTTCCAGACCTACCTTGCTCTGCAGCAGAGGCAGATTTTCTTCTTTTGTGGTGTCTGTGTAACCATCTGTTTCCACGGGAGTGATTTCCCCGGCAACAGGCTTTACAAAATCATTGTAATACTCATATGTGTCAGGCCGTGTCCGGCAGCCTGCCAGCATTATGCAGGCCAGCAATATGCTCAATATCTTTTTCATAATTGTACCTCTCTGAAATATGCACCTATTCTAACACAAATCGCCTTTGCAGGCAATAAAAAAACAGACGGCTTTGCGCCATCTGTTTTGTTTTGCAATCTTTAATTGAAATACCAGGACGGCAGCAGTTCCAGTGCGTCAAGATATGCCGCTTTCACAGGCAGACCGCTGATTACAGGAAAAAATACCCCGAACAGCACCAACGCCAGCCCCACATACAGCCAGATATACTTTTCTTTTTTCGGCTGTTTTTCAAGAATGCTGTTTATCACATAACCGATTGCCAGCAGCCCGAACACAGTTGCAGGGAAATAATGATAGATAAATGCCTGTCTGGATATGGCTATCCACGGCAGGAAAGATGCCAGATAGCCTGCCACCGGTACAAAGGCGGCACGGTCTTTTGTTTTTATCCCTTTCACCCCTGTGTAAATCAGCGCAGGTATCATAGCCAGCCACACCGCAGGATTGCCAAAGGCGGATATGCTTGCTGCCTTGTCACCAAAACGGCTTATGGAGTACCACATAGGCTTTACCATCACAGGCCAGCTGTACCACGGTGATGAGAAGAAATGGTCAGATACCAGCTGTGAATGATAGTTGAACATATGCTTCTGGTATTCAATAAACAGCGACACGGTCTGTTTTATGCCGTCTGCATACAGCACAGGTGTAAAAGCTGCAAAGTATACCAGCACAGGTACAATTATAAAGCACACCACGCACCACAGGCAGGTGTCTATGGCTTTTACTATACCGGTGCCTTTCCGGCCGCCGGCTTTTATAAAGTCAGAATATTTCAGCCACAGGCTGAAGAAGAAATACAGCGCCAGACCTATCACACAGTATGCGCCGTTCCATTTTACAGACACGGCACAGCCCATAGCCACACCGCTTGCCAGCAGATACAGCATCTGCTGCACGCCATTTTCCGTCAGCGGAATCTTTGCGTATTTTATCATAAACAGGAACATCAGCATCACAAACACCACCAGGAAGCCGTCCACAGTGGAAAATCTTGTCTGGGTGTAATGCATAAAGTCCAATGCGAATATCACCGCAGTAATAAATGCCGCCCTGCTGTTGCCGGACAGTTCCTTTACAATCAGCCATATCAGCAGTAGCATCAGTATGCCTGATACAGCACCCATAAATCTCCAGCCAAACGGTGTCATACCAAACAGGGCGATACCGATGGAGATAATGGTTTTGCCCAGAGGCGGATGGGTGGTTTCATATATGCTGTAGCCCTTCAGCTGTTCCCAGGCGGTTCTGCCGTGGTATATCTCGTCAAAATACATACCCCAGTAATGCATATCCTCTGTTTCAGGCAGCAAATGGCTTTCGTCCAGCGCGTTGTACGGGGAATACTCCTGATAAATAAAGTCTGCACCGCTTTCAATACTGCCGTAAATCAGGTTGCCCTGCCGGTCAAGGAAAATCAGTTCGTTCAGAACCTGATTGTCAGCCAGGGCGCGCACCATAACCGCATCTGTCTCAAAATCTGTCTCCAGTTTGCTCCAGGTAAAAACATAGTCGTGATGCAGGTTAGCCATATTTTCCCACAGGCCGTTTTCGTTCATAGCCAATATTTCAAACTCACAGCCGGTTTTCACGCTGTAGTCATCCCGCGGATAAAACTGATTGCCCATACCGGAGTAGGACCAGATTTCACTTACCTTCCGCTTTTCATCAAAACGGTAGACAAACCATTCGCCCTCCTGTGTGGCCTGATAAAAGGTCTGCGGCGCTGTGGTTGCACCCAGACGGAAAAACGCCACCGCCCCATAAATCGCCATCAGACAGGCTATGGCTGCATATTCCTTTGCAAAGCCTTTCAGCTCTATTTTCACACCCTGTTTTGCGGCAGCAAAGCTGTTGTACACCGCTGTCACAGTACAGCCGATGGTCATCAGGCTGATAAACACAGTGACTGCCCTGCTTACAGCAACACCGCTGTACTGGCTGGCCATACTTGCCGCCACGTTCAGATAGTTGGACACGGCAGCGGTTATGTACACCGCCAGCCAGCTTTTGTTTTTTGTATAGATAAATGAAAGCAGAGCCAGCAGCAGAGCCGGATGCATATATCTTTCGTGCATCATTGTGCAGAAAGAGAAAAATACTGTTATAAATACCAGTGCAGTGGAAAAAATCTTTCCCTCGCCCTTTTGTCTGAAATAACTCCAGGCGCAGAAAACAAAACAGATTGCAATCACAATCATATTTATACTTTCAGCACCGGCCACGCCGTCCAGACTTTTCCAGTTCAGGTCCAGCAGCATATACAGGTTGTAGCCGTTCACAGTAAAGTAGCGGTAGCCGTTAAAGGTGTTTTTATACAAATCAATCAGCCACAGCGGACTCAACCCCTGTGAAAAAGGCAGTGCCAGCAGCCACAGGCAGCCCAGACCTGTGCCCACAGCCTTGAAAAATATTTTTATATCCCTTTTGCTGATTACCCAGAACAGCAGCACAGGGCCGAACAGCAACGCCTGCGGTTTGGTAATCAGCGCCACAGCGTATATTATCGCTGCACTCATCACGTCGTCCTTGCTTACAAAATACAGTGCCAGCACCATAAACAGTGTGTACCAGCTGTCTATCTGCCCCCAGATACCGCTGTTGAATATAAGCGCAGGGCAGAAAACATAGGCAGCGGCTATAAACAGTGCCCATTTTTCCTTCAGCTTGTCATTTGCCACCCTGTACAGGAAATAACCCCCTGCAATATCTGCAATAATTGCAGGCAACTTGATTACAAATGTATATATAACACCGGAATAATCCAGCTTCAGTACATTTCTTATCAGCTCTGTAAGAGCCAGCACATACATATATCCCGGCGGATAGTCCAGGAACATTCCGCTGCTGTACATACCTTTCAGTCCGTAATAGCTGGTGGCATTGGCCCAGGCCTTGAAGCAGTTTATATCATACCAAAAGGCATAGTCATGCAGCCCGTACCAGGCGCGCACGGAAAAACCTGCCAGCAGTATCACAGCAAGCCACAGCTGCGGTTTTTCAATTTTTATTTTCTCCTCTGCCCCTGTCAGCAGAAAAAGCCCACAGCTGAAGAAAGCTGTGTATATCAGGGCAGTAATAAAATATACGGTCATATTTACTCCTTGGGATATATTTTACAAATATTATATTATTATATCATAAAATAACTTTAATATAAAGACGCAGATTGTCCGCTGCAGCAGTTTTGCAGGTAACATTCTGAAATTGAATTTGTATTGTGCACCCACCGCGTAGGGGCGGATGCCCACATCCGCCCGCCAAACGGAACGGTCAAGAAAGCGAAGCATCTGAATGGTTTTGGCGAAGCCAAAAACACCAGCGTGTCCTGTGAGCGTAGTGGTGTTCCCTACAGGTGTTATATTTAATCTGCGTAGGGGCGACCTGCGGTCGCCCGTGTAACATCCACAAAACCCGAGTTCTGTCATTCCGAGCAAAGCGAGGAATCTTTGCACCAGAGATACAGCAAAAATATCACTTTGCAGATAACTGTATAGCGAAGATCCTTCGACTCGTTTCACTCGCTCAGGATGACACGCTAACGCGTGTTCGTCTCATCCCAAAAGCCGCCCTTGTCAAAGGGAGGTGTCACGAAGTGACGGGGGGATTCAATAAATATAATAATTTATTCTGTATCGCTATGCGATGTTGCTTTTGAGCCCAAAAGTAAATAGAGACCAGCGGTTATTCTTATTGATTTTCACTGTAATTATTGGTAAAATAAAACGTGGATTATTTTTTACAGAGGTTATTATGAACTTTAATTCAATTAATTATATAATCTTTCTGCCGCTGGTGGCTATGGCCTTTTTCCTTGTACCGAAAAAGTACAGGAATGTATACCTGCTGGCAGTAAGTTATTATTTTTATTACTGCAGTGAAGTGCGCTTTCTCCTGCTGCTCCCTGCCCTTACAGCCGCCACCTGGGCCGCAGGCCGCGCTGTGGACAAAGCACAGGGCAAAAAGAAAAAAGCTGTATTCCTGCTGGGTATGGCCCTGAACCTGGGCATACTGGTTTTCTTCAAATACAACCGTTTCTTCCTTGCGCAGATTACCAATATCACAGGCACACAGTTTGACCTGACAAAATGGTTCCTGCCTGCAGGCATATCCTTTTATGTGTTTATGGCAGTTTCCTATCTGGCGGATATTTTCCTGGGCAAATACCACGCAGAAAACAGCCTGCTGAAATTTGCGGTGTATATCTCATTCTTCCCACATATCCTTATGGGCCCTATAGACCGCGCAAACAAATTTCTGCCACAGCTGGACAAAGACCATAAATTTGACTATGCCCGCGTGCGCACCGCCCTGCAGCTTATGCTTATCGGTTTTTTCAAAAAAATCGCAGTGGCAGACGTGCTGGCAAAATCCATAAACCGGGTGCACTCAGACCTGTACAGCTACACAGGCCTTATGCTGATTTTCACAGCCTTTATGTACTCTTTCCAGCTTTATGCAGACTTTTCCGGCTACAGCGACATCGCCCGCGGCAGCGCAATGATTATGGGCTTTGACATTACAGAAAACTTCAAAGTTCCTTATCTTGCCACCAACTTCTCACAGTTCTGGAACCGCTGGCATATCTCCCTGTCCTCATTCTTCCAGGATTATATCTTCACACCTTTTGTGTGGTACAACCCTATGAAAAGCCTGCCTGTAGTGGGCAAAAAGTTTGAAAAACCGCCTGTGCTCACAGCCATTCTGATGGTTTTCCTTGCCAGCGGCATCTGGCACGGCAACACCTGGAACTTTGTTATCTGGGGCCTGTGCCACGCGGTGTACCGCATCGGCGAAGAACTGCTGCACAGAAAACTGGGCAAACCTGCTAAAAACCCACCTCCGGCAAAATTCTGGGGCAAGGTTGCAGGTGTGTTCACACTGGTTACTTTCAGCCAGATTTTCTTTCGCTGCGCAGACCTGCCAAGTGCCTGGTATTACCTGACACACCTTTTCAGCGACATCAGCCTGTCCACCTTTGGTCAGGGCCTGTACAACAGCGTGAAATCCGGCTTTGATGCCACACCGCTGCTTATCTACGGCTACATAGCTTTCAATATTCTCACTCTGGCAATACTTATCGCCATGGACTGCTACCGCAACTTCAGACTGAAAGGCAAATGCCTTACAACAGCCTTTGACAAATATCCGCAGTGGCAGCGCTGGCTGGTTTACTATGTTTTAATCGCCTTTATTATGGCCGGCTTTATTATGAACAACGGTGGCTACGGCGCATCTGCCAGCTTTATCTACAACAATTTCTAAAATAAATAATTATATTGTCTTTTCCTGTGGAAAATGCTATAATTATAAATTATCACACCTATCCGGAGGCTAAAATGTTTGAATTAATTGCTAACAACATATATATTTTTTGGATTCTTGTAATGCTGTTCGGCTACCTGTATCTTGTTGGTGGCGATGATATTGTATTTTTCAGAAAGAAAAAATACGATATCGACCCAAAAGCTGCAGAAAAATTGGCAGACACACTGAACAAGCTGGCAAAGAAAAAGGAATACACAGTTATTGGTCCTGTTACTGTGGAGTTCGGCGGCGAAACACACACTTTTGACAGCCTGCTGCTGGGTACATCCGGCACAATGGTTTTCAATCTGCAGCCACAGATTGGCCAGATTTATGGTGACCTTTCTTCAGACGAATGGACACAGCTGTGGAACAATGAACGCAAAACATTTGCCAACCCTGTAAAAGCAATGGACGGTAATGCAAAATTCCTGCGCGACATCTACCACGCAGAAGGCGTAAAATTCGGCACAAGCCAGAATCTGGTTGTTTTCACAAACAGAAACTGTGACGTGGCCGTTGCACGTAAAACTCCTGCCTGCCACGTGACAAATCTGGAAGAAAAACTGAAAGAAATGAACTTTATAACAGACGGCAGTGCAGATATCGCCGGCATGAAAGCAGCAATCGAAAAATATACAAAATAACAAGTGTAAAAAACAGGCTGATGAACAGCCTGTTTTTATTTTGCGATGCTGTTATTCTGCCCAATCCGCGGGGGTGGTTCACGATTAAATTAATTTCCTGCTGCCACCCCGTAGGGACGGATGCCTACATCCGCCCGTGGAACAAACACAAAACATGGACTCTCCACCCACCGCCCGTTAAATACCCAAAGTGCTGACATTCAGCCCCGCACACCATTGCAATTCCACCCATTCTGTTGTATATTATAATCATCAATCAAAGGACGGTCCCACTATGGCACATACAGAAAAAACTATCAGCGAAGAAACCATATTTTCGGGCAAGGTTTTCACAGTAAAAACAAAGCAGGTTATCCTGGAAAACGGCAAACAGCAGCAACGAGAAGTTGTGCTGCACAACGGCGGCGCATCCATTCTCCCTGTGGACGATGACGGCAATGTTTACCTTATCAGGCAATATCGCATCGCCTTTGATGCAGAGGTGCTGGAAATCCCTGCAGGCAAGCTGGAAAAAGGAGAAGATCCATTTGAGGCTGCCAAACGCGAACTGAGCGAAGAGACAGGCTTTACCGCAAAAAACTATTTCAATCTTGGTGAAATGTGGCCTACAGTGGGCTATTGCGGTGAAAAAATCTACATTTATCTGGCTACAGGCCTGACCAAAGGCGAAACCCACCCGGACGATGACGAATTTGTAACCACAGTAAAAATGCCTTTTGACCAGGCGTACAATATGTGTATGGACGGCACCATCAAAGACGGCAAAACCATCGTTGCCCTGCTGAAAGCAAAAGCTCTGCTGGGTAAATAATAAGCATTCCAAAGGACGGCCCACGCCGTCCTTTCTGTTTGCCATCCCCTACAAAACCTGATAAATACCCAATCCCCGTAGGGGCGGTTATTAACCGCCCGTTGAACATCCACCACACTACCATTCTGCACAGAGCAATGATTCTTCCTATACCCTTGCGCTCGCAGCGCAAAGATCCTTCGGCTCGTTTCACTCGCTCAGGATGACATTCTACACTAATGCGTAGGGGCGGGGCTCCATCCACACCTGTGGAATACCCACCAACCCCCGTGTGGGGCAAAACGCCTCCCCTGCGAAAATAAATTCAATCTCCCATCCCACACAAAACAAAAAAGCACCCCTTGGGGTGCTTTCTGTGTTTCAGAGAATCGGCTGAATTATTTGATTACTTCAACCACGTTGTAGCCTGCGTCTGTAACTGCTGCAACCAGAGCTGCTTCCAGTTCAGCACCTGCTGCTACTGTAGCCTGTTTTTCTTCAAGGCTTACTACAACTTCGCCCACGCCTTCAACACTGTTGAGAGCTTTGTCAACGTGTTTAACGCAGTTTTTGCACATCATACCTTCAATTTTCAATACCATTTTTGTATTCTCCTTTTCATTTATATCTTGTTGCACTGACCGTGCATTGATAACATCAGTCACTTCATAGCCTGCTTCTTCGATTGCGGCTTTCATTTCTTCAATCTTTTCAGCGGCTGCGTTTACTGTGGCTTTATTGCCCTCCAGATCCACATTTATATCTGTCACACCCTCAACAGATTTCAGGGCATTTGTCACGTGGCGCACACAGTGGCCGCACATCATACCTTCAATCATCAGGGTAATATTGCCCTGTGGGGCTGTTTCTTTCACTTCTTCTTTTACCACAACTGGCAGTTCCAGTTCAAGAGAAATTTCTTCCGTTTTTACTGCGATGTCCTGTTTTTCTGTTTCTGTGTGGCTGTCTTTGTCAACTTTGAAGAAACGCAGACGGAGCGCATTTGAAACAACAAACAGACTGGAACAGCTCATAGCTGCTGCGCCAAAGGTAGGGGTGAGCTTCCAGCCAAATGCCAGCCAGAACACACCTGCTGCAAGTGGAATACCACAGCTGTTGTAGAAAAATGCCCAGAACAGGTTCTGCTGGATATTGCGGATAACAGCTTTGGAAAGGCGGATGGCTGAAACCACGTCCAGCAGGTCACTTTTCATAAGAACAATGTCTGCACTTTCCACAGCAACGTCTGTACCTGCGCCAATAGCCACACCAACGTCAGCGCGCACAAGGGCAGGGGCGTCGTTTACACCGTCGCCAACCATGGCAACGATTTTGCCGTCAGCCTGCAGCTGTGAAACCACTTTTTCCTTGTCCTGTGGCAGAACATCAGCAATTGTCTGCGTAAGATTAAGGCCTTTTGCTATGCCTTTTGCTGTACGTTCATTGTCGCCTGTCAGCATAATAACGTCAACGCCCATAGCTGTCAGCTTGTCGATTGCCTGTTTGCTGGTTGGTTTCACAACATCAGCAACAGCAATAATACCCATAAGCTGATTGTTTCTGGCAAACATCATAGGTGTTTTGCCGCTGTCGGCAAGACTGTTTACCTTTTCTGTGATAGGGGACATATCCACGCCGTTTTCAGACAGCAGTTTTGCATTGCCTGCAATATAGTCTGCACCGCCGTACTGTGCAAAAATGCCTTTGCCCGGAATGGAGTTGAAATTTTCCACCTGGGGATATGAAATATTCTGTTCCGCTGCATACTCCATAATAGCCATAGCCAGCGGATGTTCGGATTTGCTTTCAAGGGCGGCTGCCATTGAAATAAATTCTGCTGCTGTGGTGTTGACAGCAACAACGTCTGTAACAACAGGGCGGCCCTGTGTGATGGTGCCTGTTTTGTCCAGCACAACTGTGTTTACATTGTGGGCGATTTCCAGCGCTTCGCCGGATTTTATAAGTATGCCGTTTTCAGCACCTTTGCCTGTGCCAACCATAATTGCAACAGGTGTGGCAAGACCAAGGGCACAAGGGCAGGAAATAACCAGAACTGTGATAGCGCAGGAGAGAGCGAACTCGAACCCTGCGGAAAGCACAAAGTACCATACCAGGAATGTAACTGCGGCAATACCCATAACCACAGGAACAAAGATGCCCGCGATTTTGTCTGCCATTTTGGCAATAGGGGCTTTGGAGGCAGAGGCTTCTTCCACCAGACGGATAATCTGGGAGAAGGTGGTGTCATCCCCAACCTTTGTGGCCTGAATTCTGATAAAGCCTGTTTTGTTGATTGTGGCACCGATAACGCTGTCACCTGCTTCCTTGTGTACAGGGATACTTTCGCCTGTGATTGCAGCCTGGTCAACACTGGTTACACCCTCAAGAACTACGCCGTCCACAGGGATGTTCATACCAGGTTTTACAAGGATGATGTCTCCCACAACCACCTGTTCCACAGGAATTTCCATTTCAACGCCGTCACGTTCAACTGTGGCTGTCTTTGGTGCCAGGTCTAAAAGACGTGAGATGGCTTCACTGGTTTTGCCTTTGCTGCGTGCTTCCAGGAATTTGCCCAGGGTGATAAGTGTAAGTATTGTGGCGCCGCCTTCAAAATAAAGGTCCATATGGTATTTTGCAACCAGAGCCATATCCCCGTTGCCCATGCCCCAGCTCATACGGAAGATGGCAAACAGGCCGTAAAGAATGGCAGCTGATGAGCCTACTGCAATAAGGCTGTCCATATTAGGTGCGCCGTGGGCAAGTGTTGAAAAGCCTTTTTCGTAATAATGGCGGTTGATATACATAATTGGCAGGCACAGCAGGAACTGCACCAGTGCAAAACTGATGGCATTCTGATGGCCGGACAGCCACTGTGGCAGCGGTGCGCCATACATACTGCCCATTGATACATACATCAGCGGAATCCAGAAGATAAAGGATGTGATAAGTCTTTTCTTCATCTGTGCAATCTGTTTTTCTGCCACATTTTCTCTTGGTTTGGCAGAAGCTGTGTTTGCCTGCCGTCCGCCACCGTCTGCAAGGGAAGCGCCGTATCCGGCTTTTTCAACACAGGAGATGATTTCTTCTGTAGTCAGGGCGCCGTCCGGATATTCCACCTGCATACTGTTTGTCAGCAGATTTACGCTGACTGTGCCGATGCCTTCCAGCTTGGAAACACTTTTTTCAACTCTGGAAGAACAGGCGGAACAAGTCATGCCTGTAATGTCGTATTTTTGTTTCATTTTATACCTCTGTTTTGCTTTCCTCTGATAAGGAATGCATATTTTGCCGTGCAAATGACACAGGGAATTTCTCTCCCTTTGCCACCGCTCCCCCGCAAGAGAGCCTTGCACAAATATATTATTTAAGAATTTTGCTCATAAGTGTAACAAGTTCGTCCACTTTTTCATTGCGGTCGGCTTCGGTTTCTGCATTGTTCACGCAATGTTTCAGATGTGCTGTAAGCACCTGACGGTTTGCGTTGTTCAGCAGGCCGTCCACCGCCATAATCTGATGGGAAATATCGATGCAATATCGGTCTTCCTCCACCATTTTTATTACTGCGTCCAGCTGGCCGCGGGCAGTTTTCAATATTTTTAATACTTTAGATTTGTCTGCAACCATTTGTTATACTCCTTTAACATCCCCTCCCCGGGGGTATGGGTATATGATACACCCTGAAAGACAGAAATGTCAATGAAATGGTGACATAGGTCACAGCTAAATGCGGATGTTCCCATATACCCTGCAAACAATGATTGAATTAGTGTATTGCTGCAACCCCGTAGGGACGGGCGCACCGACCGCCCGTATATAATAATCAGATTGATATTTTCCACAACCACGAAAGGGGCGGTTCACGAACCACCCACAGAACACACAAAAAAGGAGGGCGCCACCCTCCTTTTATACATTATATTATTCACACTCCACCACATTGCTCATAATATCACTTGCTATCACATTTTCCGCCAGAAAGCCTTTTGGTGTCAGGCTTATGGTGTTGTTTTCATACATCACAAAGCCGTTTCTGTGGTATATCTCCAGCTTTTTCTTCACGTGGTCTGTCAGCTGCAGCCCCCATTTTTCCTTTAATTCTTTTAAATTCAGTCCGCTTTTCAGTCGCAGGGACAGCATTATGTAGTCGTCTGCGTCCACCTTTCCGTCAGCAATGGTTTTGCCCTCTGCTATAAAACCTTTCAGGTCACGCGGGTAATAAAATCGTTCCCCACCCATACAGCTGTGGGCCCCCGGACCTATGCCCAGATAGTCCTCCAGCTTCCAGTAAATAGTGTTGTGGCGGCTGTGATAGCCCGGCAGACAGAAATTGCTTATCTCATATTGCTCATAGTCCAGCTGTGTCATCTTTTCACAGCAGGCCAGATAATAGTCTGCCATTTCTTCCTCATCTGCCAGATTTTCCGGCGTATCGTAATAAAACGGTGTGCCCTCCTCAATCTTCAGCATATAGCAGGATATGTGTGTGGCGCCCCGTGCCTGCAGAAAGTCAATGGTTGCGTACATTTCCTCGTTGCTGTAATTGTCCAGCCCCAGCATCACATCGCCGCTTATGTTTTCAAAACCGGCTTCTCTTGCCCATTTGAATGCCAGTGCGGCCTTGTCTGCATCGTGTATCCTGCCCAGGGTAGACAGTGATGTGTTGTACACGCTCTGCACACCAATGCTCAGCCTGTTTACCCCTGCCCTGCGGTAGCCTGCCAGCAGTTCCTTTGTCAGAGTGTCAGGGTTGGCCTCCAGAGTTATCTCTGCGCCGTCTTCAATATTCAGCCGGGACAGTATTTCTCCCACCTGACTGGCAGTCAGCAGGCTGGGAGTGCCACCGCCAAAGTATACTGTGCGGCATTTCAGTTGCGGGTACTTTGCAATTTCCCTTTTTACAGCAGTGATATACTCTGCCGGCACGCCCGCAGCGCCACCCACAGAGTAAAAATCACAGTAATTGCACTTTTTACGGCAGAACGGAATGTGTATATATAAACCTGCTGTCATAATTGCTCCTTTGTTTTGTAATAGCCGGAGAGGTGAAAAGGAATGTAGTCCGTTTGTTTTTCAGGAACGGTTAAGACCGTTCACTGTAAACAGAAAACAAAAAACGCCCCCATGGATTGTGTTTTCCGGACACTGCGTAGGGGCGGCTATCAGCCGCCCGAGGAATACACATCGGATGTGTACAAATCCACCCACCGCGTAGGGGACGGCGTCCTCGACGTCCCGCCAACGGGCGAACACTGTTCGCCCCTGCGACATATTTTCTTTATATATCTTTATTATATACATCCCACCGCTTTTTATCAACCACCACCATTTTGTAAAAACTTTGTGAATAAAACCGCAAGGTATTGACAAAATATAAAATATGATTATAATATAAATTAGCAATCAACCAGTGAGACTGCTAAAAACAGAAAGGACTGAGAAGATGGATATAAATCAGAGACATAAACTCATTCTGGACGCCATAGTTTCTATGTATATAGCCAATGGCGAGCCAATTGCTTCCCAGGCCCTGCAGGACGCGCTGGACATCACAGTATCTTCTGCCACTCTTCGCAACGAAATGGCAAGACTGACAAAGCTGGGCTATCTTAACCAGCCTCACGTTTCAGCCGGCAGGGTTCCTACCAACAAAGCTTATCGCTATTATGTGGACAACATAGACCGTGATGCACAGATTGCCCCGCAGGACAAACGGAACATCAAACGGCATTTTGATATGCTGGACGGCGACAGCCAGCGTTTTCTGGCAGGCGCCGCCAAACTGTTCAGTGACATCCTGGGCTACACAGTGGTTATTGCACCGCCGGCCGATAAGGAACTGCAGTTTGTAAACTTCACAGCCCTGAAAACAGGCCGCTACAGCGTGGTACTTGTGGGTACAACATCCCGTGGCGAAGTGCAGACCCGTGTTATCCGC
>CAZYSS010000008.1:0-37547 GCA_964649845.1 uncultured Oscillospiraceae bacterium | reverse complement strand
CTGTTCGCGTTCATCATTGCCGCCGATATGGCCGCCGTCACGCTTTTTGCCGATGGCGTCAATCTCGTCAATAAAAATGATACAAGGTGCTTTTTCCTTTGCCTGCTTGAACAGGTCACGCACTTTTGATGCACCCATACCCACAAACATTTCCACAAATTCAGAGCCGGACATAGAGAAGAATGGCACGTTTGCTTCACCTGCCACAGCTTTGGCCAGCATTGTCTTACCTGTGCCCGGAGGGCCTACCAGCAGGATGCCCTTTGGCATAGAGGCACCGATTTCTGAATATTTTTTCGGATTGTGGAGGTAATCCACAATTTCTGCCAGGTTTTCTTTGGCTTCATCCTCACCTGCCACATCGCTGAATTTGATGCCGTCTGAAGATTTCACATACACTCTGGCATTGCTTTTGCCCATATTGAACATCATAGAGCCCGGACCGCCACCAGCTTTGTCCATCATTTTTTTGGACATAAACTGGCCCAGTACTGTAAATATCACAATAGGGAAAATCCAGGACAGCAGGAAATTGGCCAAAGGAGAGGCCTCTTCCACAATTTCACCGCTGAATTTTGCGCCGGAAGCGTGAAGGCGCTCTGTGAGACCGGGGTCGTCCAATACACCTGTTTTGTAAATCTGACCGTCTTCGCCTTTTATGGTAAATATGATTTTGTTGTCCTGTATCTGTACCTGGTCAATCCGGCTGTTTTCTGTATAGGTCATAAAAGTGCCGTAGTCCACCTCTGTAATCCGTCTTTCACTGATTGCCGGCATGACAAACAGATTGAACAGCATTACAACCAGCAGCACTATGGCATAATAAAATGCTATATTTTTCTGGGGTTTCTTTATTTCATTCATAATTTTCCTCACCGTATCTTTGGATGATAAGAATTATATTCCCTTAAAATGTAAAATCTGTGGCTGAAATGAGTGCAAATTGTGAAAACAGCAAACCCCGCCAATTTGACGAGGCTTGCTGCATATAGACAAGGACACAGAGGATAATTCCTTATGTGCTGAGGATTGCATACTCTTCTTTTGTGTTTATATTTTTCAGCTCATCTGCATTATTTATATCCACATAATGGCAGTCAAGTTTCTCAAACAGAGATATAAGACGCAGTTTGTCCTGCTGTATATGCCACTGTATAACAGGCAGGGCAGATTTTCGGTACAGGCCTATGGTGGGGTAAACACGGCCATCGCAGCGGGCAATGCTGCAGTCTGCCGCCGTATCTGCTTTGCTGAAAAATTCCAGTATGGTTTTCTCTGTGATAAAAGGAGAATCACAAGGCATAAAGAACACCATATCCTTTTCTGTTGTCTGCAGGCAGGCGTGGAGCGCCCCCAGAGGACCTCTGTCTGTGTGGATATCCGGTATCAGTTTACAGCCAAAGCAGCCGTATTCCGGCATATTTGCTGAAATATACAGATTGTCAAACAGCTGGGCAGAATAAATCAGCCTGTCTGTAAAGGTATAGCCATCCAGCACAAGCAGACCTTTAGGACTGCCCATACGGCTGGATTTTCCTCCGGCGATAATAACACAGTCACATTTTCTTATAATTTTCATCAGGTCTCTGCGGCTGATTGTCTTCTGTGAGAATTGTTCGGCTGTCAGGGCAATTTCATCAACTTTTCTGCCTGTAAGGCGCCGTATAATATCGATGGCATATTCATAAGCCTGTGCAGCGGTATAATCTGATGCAAAACGGGTGTTTTTTACCATTGCAGGCAGAAAAAGCAGGTTTTCCTCACTGCCGCCAATATGCCAGGCTTCAAAATCCACACCTGTGATTTTGCCGCCAGTGTATATGAAATTCCTCGGGTTTATATCTTCCAGCACAATATGGCTACCTGCAGCCATAGAAAACCGCTGCCCGAAGTCTGCCATCCATTCTGCCAGTGCTTTTATCACAGCACACACATCCTGCAGGCTGTCAGCCAGCAGAATATCCGCCACCAGAGCACCCTGGCAGTGCTTTGTGGTAATGGTTTTGTTCCCTGCCTGTAAAAGCTGCGGCACTAACCCTGTGCCGGACAGCATTTCCAGCAGATATTTTTCTTTGTCACAGGCTATGGTGCTGCGAAAAGTTTTGGTCACAGTATTTTCACTGTGATTTATGGAAATATTATTTTTCATGGTAACCTCTCATCACAGACGATGGCAGCCTGTTTAAAATAAGGCAGGCAAGTCCTCCGCTGATAACACCCGAAAGTATGCCCAGGATATAAAACAGCATAAACGGCACAAAACCCAGCCTGAAATACAGCAGATTGCTCATAACTGCACCTGCCAGCACCCCCAGGGCACCTGCAGCCATCATACGAAGTTTCTGCGACAGGAAAGCCAGCAGCGGTGTGGCAAGAGCCAGGTCTACAGCCAGCCCCGGCAGAGTGTATGTAATATACACCAACAAACCTGCCTGCGCAGTAAAACCCATAACAAGAGCAAGTGTAGCCTGCAAAGCACCCATCAGCAAGGCTGTGCCGAATTTGCCCGTAAATGCTGTAGCAAATACCAGAAACAGCATACTGAAACCGGCACTGACACTGCCACCGGGAATCTGCACAAGGTCTGTAAGCATATTGAACAAAGGTGCTACGACAGGTTTTGTAAACATACCCAGCACCGATAATAAAGCCATAAGGCATATTTCATATAAGGAAAAATAATTTGTTTTTGTTTTCATTTCAATCTCCAAATTTAAAGGGCATATCCAGAAAAGATATGCCCGGGCAGACCTTTTTCACAAAAGGCCTGTGGTATTTCTTTTCAAATTGCGTATAACGTGGGAAGGCGAAGGCGTTTCCTTCTTCACCCCGGAAGCTGTGAAAGCTTCGTCATACAGGCCGTGGCAAAGGCTGTAGGCCTGTATGCTCGAAATACAATATTAAATTTCAAAATTTTGTTTCTGATTTTACATCAGTTTTTATACCATTTATCACGATAATTCGATATATTTTTATCTTTATGTCCGGTATTATTTTACCAGTCTGGACACATATATGTCAATCAGTCTGTTCTGTGTTGCGTGAAAATAAAACATATTCAAGTTGTATATACCCCCTTCAAAAATAGAATGTATGTACTTTCCTTCTTTTTAAGTTTTTGAGTTGAGCGTTTGTCGGTTGATTTAAAAAAAATGATATGATAAAATGTTCCTGATTTCAGAAGATACGGAGGTATTTCTGTGAAAAAAACCAATCTGAAAAGCATACTTTCTCTTGTGCTAGCCTTTACTATAGCGTTTGCTTCTGTAGGGATGACAGCTTGCAGCCAGCAAAAAACAACAGAAACAAGTAAGATGAGTTTTGAATATGTTCTGACAGAAAAAGATATTGACGAAGCACTTTCCCTAATCACAGAGCTTGAAACCCATATTGACAGCGGCGGAAACAGAAAGATAGTTTCAACTGCCAAAAATCTGGAAGAAAACATAAACTACATATTGAATCAGTACGATATCAGTAAAGTTATCTATTATTCAGATCTTTCAAACGAAGAATACTACGATATGTACATTTTTGCAGAAGACAGCTATATGACAGTTTTCAGCGAATATATCAGGATTATGAAAAAGCTGTATAATTCTGACCTTGCAGCAAAAGAAAAGGTTTTTGCTGATTGGTCTAAAAAAAATATTCAGGATTTGAATATATCCAGCGAAGAAATTTTAAATATTGAAAAGCAGCAACAGACCATTGTGAATAGTTATTTGAGTCTGAATAATTCAGGCACAGAAGAATGGTCACAAGAGGTTGATAATCTTTATTTTGAATTCACAGCCGGCGCTCAGCAGCTTGCACAGTGTTATGGCTACGACAATTATTACGAATATGCTACAAAAGAAATCTATAACAGAGAATATTCTCTGCAGCAACGTGAAGCTCTGCGCCAAAATGTAAAAAATACTATACTGCCTTTAGGCAACGAGATTTATGACCTTTACATTGAAAAGTGTAGTCAGCTTACCGATACGCAGAAAGAACAGCTTGAAGCCTTAAAATCCAATACCTGTCTGCCCACAAATGAATATCTTACAGGATATATAAACAGTTATCCTAAACAGATGAAAACTATAATGAACTATCTGTTTGAAAGAGAGGCAGTGGTTTATGCTGATTCAGAGAATTCTTTTGCCACAGCCTATACAGGTTATGCAGAATATTCTGAACAGCCTTATATATTTTTTGGCAATGATACACAGGATCTGCTTACAGTTGTACATGAGCTTGGACACTATGCCGCATACTATCATTTTGATGTAAACCTGCCCGTTGACACTGCTGAAACACATTCTCAAAGTAACGAATGGCTTATGCTTGATTATCTTGACGGAAAGCTGGATCAGGACGTTTATCAGGCTTTATGTCTGTGGCGCCTTTCAAAAGGACTGGATAATATTGTAATATGTACTGTGCTGGATGACTATGAGGAAACAGTATACACTACAGATAAAATAGATTCTCCAGAAGATTTCAAATACATTCTGTACAGCGTACTGGATGAATATGATGGCATAAATCAGCTCAAAAGTTACAAAGGATGGTATACTTACGCACAGAAGGTAATTTTGAAAACTCCTGTTTACTATTTGAGCTATGCTACAAGCGAACTGGTTGCAATGAGTTTCTATGCAGTTGCGGAAGAAAATGGATATCAGACCGCACAGGAAATTTATATTGACCTTTGCCTTGAAACCCCTACTGACAACACATTTTTTGATACTCTTATGGCGGTTGGCCTGCCAGACCCCTTTGATGCAGAAAATCTTACAAAAACAATTAATGCGTTTAAGACAAAATTCTCCGAAGAATCTGTAGATTATGCAGCGTAATTGTGCAGCAGAAAAGTATTCGTTTATATAAAGATTCATAAAATTTTTTATAACTGATATATAAATATAATCAAAAAAGTAGTGAGAAACTTGCTGGTTTCTTACTACTTTTTTGATGTATTATTATTTTTTAAGAAAATCTTAACATTTTACAATTAAGCCATATTTCATATCACCAGCGGTTTTTCTGTTGTTTTCATCTGTATTTTTAAGAAGATATATCCCTTACAAAAAATAGTTTCTTCTGGTTATCTCTTTTACATTTGGCGGCGTTGTTAGACTGTTTATTTATATCAAATCTCACATCAGTCACTTAACGATTTCAAATAAGCAGAAAGAATATTCAAAGCTGTTTCCTTATCCTTTGGAGAACAGGCATTTAGCTTTTCAATAAGTTCTGCTTGTTTAGCTGTAATAGAAACATCACTTTCTGTAAAGATTTCATCTGGTGTTATATGAAGAACTTGGCATATACGAAGAATGGTTTCTGTTCGCATATTTACAGTGCCTCTCTCTATGTCTGCATAAGTTCTGTCAGACAGGCCGGCGGCCTCTGCCACCTCTGCCTGTGTCATACCCATTCTTTTACGGACATTTAAAAGTTTATTTCCAATAGCGTGCAAATCCAAAATCAGCATTTTTCTTCCCCTTGTGCATTCTATACAAGAATTATAGTTCCGTTTTTATTTGACAAACAGGAAGAATAGCTTTATAATTAAAGGAAGAATAGTTCCTGTAAGAAAGGAGTGTATATATTGAGCGATAGTATGGGAACAAAAGAAGCTGCGGAACTTTGGGGATATAAACAATCTACCATAGCTGATTGGTGTAGAAAAGGATTGATTGAAGGCGCAGACCATGACGGAAAAGGTAGTCCTTGGCATATTCCAAAAGACGCACAATGCCCTAAACCAATAAAAAATAAGGAGAAATAAACATGAGAAAATTAGTTGCTGTTTTATTGAGTTTAATGCTGATAATTTCATTATCTTCTTGTGGTGGTGAAACACAGCCATCTACTGATGATACACCAGAGTCAACACCTACATCAATACCAGAGATAGAATATCTTACTGTTGAAATTACAAGTGAAAATTATATGGATTATATCGAATTTATAGCTGCAGAAGCACCCGTGGACACTTGGGGAGAGGAAGTAAACAAACCATGTGTTGTTATCGCAAGCAAGCTGTATAATGATGGTTGGATATTATGGGGCTCAAGCGATGCACAGTGTGAATTATATACAAACGGATTCCTTAATACGTCTAGTAGTGGAGCTTTATTTGGCATCGTAATAGAAGATGTTACTATTGATACAAAATTTGATGTGAAAATCAAAGGAACATATACCTTTGTAAAATCGGATTATGTAGCTGAATATACCTATGATAATGGAAAAAGAGATGTTGTTTTGACCGATGGAAAAAAAGTATCGTCAAGTTTTGGCGGAACACACGATTATTCCAAGCCATACTGATATAAAAACAGGAAGCAGAAATGCTTCCTGTTTTTTCGTATATCAATTTTCCTAAAGAGAGATGTATTTTTAGATTATTGTTCTGTTTATATTATAGGCGATGCCTTCAAGAACCCTTTGGTCGTTGGTTTTCTGACAAAAAGAAAAAGCCCTAATCACTGGGATGATTAAGACTCTCTTGTGGTTGCGGAGGCTGGATTTGAACCAACGACCTTCGGGTTATGAGGGGCTTACAGCCCCTCGAAAGAGCCCGACAAATAGCGGATTTTTTTAATCTAACAGATAAAATTGTATAGCAAAATAAGTACATTTTACAGCAAATTTCTATTAAAATTCTGTATTGACTATACAGAAATATATAACAAAAAGTAGTAAGAAACAATCAAGTTTCTTACTACTTTTTAATTTCTTTTATACATCTTTTAATCAGAATCATACATCTTACTGATTTTATCAAGATATGCTTTGTAGTCCTCTGCTACATAATCAGGAGATATAATTTTTACTCTTTTACCCAGACCACAGAGCCAACCATAGAATTGGTCGCTGATATAAACTTTTGCGGAAATAGAAAAATGTCTATCATCCTCTTTACTGTAAATCACGTCTTTTGTGCCAAATCGTTCCATTACAGTATCCAGCAGATGATTAATGAATATCATCTTTACATACTCTGGCTTGCCGTTAAACATAGAAAATGTGGCATTCAAATATCTACTCATATCAATAGCTTTAAAAGCTTCTTCGCCATCTCTGCTTTCTCCGGTCAATGAAACACTTTTCAATCTATCTACTCTGTATGTTTTCATCTTTTGGCTTTTATCTTCAAAGGCCAACAGATAATAGTTGCCATCATTTACAATCAGCTTGTAAGGACTGACAACATATTTTGTTTTGCGTGGCAGCGGCTTTTCTTTATCTGCCATTGTGTGTGTCAGCATTTGGAAGCTTATCTTTTCAGGTGTATGTTGTTTTGAGTCTATCTTCAAACTCATAGCCATATTGATAATGCTCAGACTATTAACAACGCTTTTATTAGTTGTTTTAATTCTGTCTGATACAACAACATCGTGTTTAATTTGTTCAGCATTTTTTAAGGTTGTTAAGTCTTTGATAACAGTAATAAGCCTATCTGCTTCTTTCTGTGTGATGAATTTACTTGTGTAAATACATTCTGCCAAAAGGCGAACTTCATCAAGTTCAAGCTTTCTGTTCTTTACATAAAAGCCTCTTGGTTTTGAATGGCTGTAAGCTATCAGCTTTTCTTCATCATATAAATCTTCTTCAAGGGCAGCGGCCGCTGCTTCCATTGTTCCTGTTTCATCAGCATTGTTCAGAAGATAAAAAGCTTTATTGATTTCTTTTATATCGTCATAAATAGACCTGACATTTGAAGATATATCATATTTTATGATTAATGCGTCTCTTATTTGGTCAGCAGTTAATCTATTGTTTTCATCAGAATTTTGAAGAAGATATTCCATTACAAAAAATGGTTTCATCTTTTGATTATCTCTTTTGCCTTTGGCTGAATTGTTTGGTTCTTTTGACATTATTCCTCACTAATTAATCTTTTGATTACTTCATGTACTAATTTTAAATCCTTGGGAGATAATTGGTCAATATCTTGTAGCATTTCTTTTATTTCTATTGGATTATTTATTTCTGAACTGAAAAACTCCACAGGGGTAATATTGAAATACTCACAGATAGAAAAGAACTCTGCCATTGATGGCAACACTTTGCCTGATGAAATATTGTTTATATACCCTCTGCTATGTCCTAAATCATAACTCATTTTATATTCTGAAACATTTTTCTGTAATCTTAATTGTGTTATTCTTTCTCTCACAAATTCTGCGTTCATTTACAACACCTCTTTCATTTAAAGCATAACAATTTAAAGATGTTGTATATCCTTTTTAAAAAGTGTAAAAGTATTGAATATACGTTTTAAAAATGTTATTATACTATTTAAGATAATTGATTACATATTTATGCCTTTTTATAGATGTATGTAGTCGATGCGTATATTAACGATTGTAAAGGAGTGAGTATTTATGGCAAAAATCAAATGTGGATATTGTGGCGAATATTACGAGGAAGAACTCTTTGAAGCCCTTGAAAATGGTAGCCCTGCGTGTCCTAAATGTGTGGCTGAAGAAGATGCTAAAAAAGAAAATATTGACTTATGATAGGAGAAAAATAATATGTTACTTTTAATAATTGTTATTGCGGTTATAGTTTTGTTTGTTACAGCAAATTACAATAATCTTTCATCAGATGGACAGAAAGCATATGATAATTTAGAGAGCAAATTTTCGACGATATGGACTTTAATTAAATGTGGCTTTATGTTGATGATGATTATAGCAATGATTTCATCTTGGTTTTAAAACAATCGTTTAAGGAGAAAAAATTATGAAAAAGATAGTTGCCGTTTTATTAAGCTTAGTGTTAGCATTTTCAATGGTTGCTTGTAGTGGTGGTTCCACAAAAACAAATACTTGTAAAAGTTGCGACCGAGTATATGAAGCAGGAGACAGTGGTGGAAATTATAAAAGTATTTCCAAGAGTGGAATGTGTAATAGATGCTTGAAAAATTACTATACTATGTCAGAAGCAGTAGGCAAATAGTAAAAACCATAAAATATTTATTATTGGAGAAAAATTATGAAAAAAATAATTGCTATTATGTTAAGTTTTGTACTTATGCTTACTATCACAGCATGTGGTGGAGAAAGTAAATATACAGAATATGAACTTGCTAAAATGAGCATTCAAATA
Organism: uncultured Oscillospiraceae bacterium; assembly: GCA_964649845.1. Lineage (GTDB taxonomy): Bacteria > Bacillota > Clostridia > Oscillospirales > Ruminococcaceae > RGIG3102. Next base: position 28,433 of record CAZYSS010000008.1, on the reverse strand, counting down.
AGAGAAACAGGCGAAGAGCTTGTTGGGTCAAATGGAGAGGTAACAGGTTCTTTAAAAGTTGATATTGACAACTTGAAATTGGAATACAATGGTGGTAGCGAAACTTATCGTGCTAACCTTAAAGCCTCAAATGAAAAGTATTCAGATCAAGTTGTTTATACTATTGAATGGGAAACACCTCCTGTAATAATAGAAGATTGGGATGTTTTCAGTGCATACTTATCTGTTTTTACTGATGGTAATGGCTATGTTGCTATGGGGAATTATTTACAACGCAGTGGGTATAAAGATTTATTGGTATTAACTCTGTGGTCAGAAAAATAAAAAAATAGGAAGCTATCAAGCTTCCTGTTTTTTTATATCAATTTTCCAAAAGAGAAACATATTTGTAAATTGTTGTTCTGCTCATATCACAGACTCTTGCGAATTCTGATGTGTTCAGTTGGCCTGATTTATAGGCAGGATAATGTTTGTAAAAGACCTGTGGAATATCATCCTTTGTGGTGTGTGGTCTGCCGATTTTCGCCCCTTTAAGCTTGGCATTTGCCATACCTGATTTTACTCTTGCCCTGATTATCATAAGTTCAAGTTCAGCGAAAACGCCTGACATCTGAATAAAAGCATTTGTCATTGGGTCTATTTCGCCATTTGAACAATCAACAGTAATGCTTCCAACTATGTAAAGTTTCAGATGTTTTCTTTTACTCTGTCGATGATTTCACACAGCTGTTTTGTGCTTCTTGCAAGTCTTGAAACTTCAAGAGTGATAATTGTATCTCCCTGTTGTGCTTTATTCAAAAGAGCAAATAGCTGTTCTTTTACAGCAGAATCTCCGTGTTCATATTCAAGATAGATTTGTTCTGCACCTGAGGCTTTAAGTTCTCGCACCTGTCTGTCTATATCCTGTTTGCTTTCATTGGTGCTACAACGAGCATATCCATATATCATAGCTGTTCCTTTCTATTGGTAAGGGGGGCGAAGCCCCCCTTTGTCTTAACAAGAGATTGTAAATCTGTGGCTTACTGTCTGTCTTAAGAACTCTTTGTAGAGTTCTGTGTAGTTTTTCTTAAAGGCTGTGCTGTCAAATCTGCTTGTTGATACTGTTTTGTATCTGATGATGTAAGAGCCTGCTTCAAGTTCTTCCACATTTCTTTCTATCAGTTCTTCTTTCAGACTTTCTTTGAGAAGTTCAACCTGTGTTTTAGCTTCTTCCATCAGCTGTTCCCATTCGTTCAGTGCTTCGATTTTTGCGATAAGTTCGTTTCTACTCATTTTGGTTTCTCCTTTGGTTTGTGTAATCTTTATCTTGATTATATTATACTACGAAATTCGTAATTTGTCAATACGAAAATAGTAATTTATTTTACGAAATTCAAAATATTTTTTCGCTTTGCGTATTGATTGATTACGAAAATCGTGATACAATAGAAACAGCATACATAAAAGAGGTGTATATATGATTAAGTTTAAAGTAAAGGTAATGTTAGCATTAAGAGAAATGACACAGAAAGAACTTGCTGAAAAAACAGGTATCAGACCACCAACAGTATCAGCCATTTGCACAGGTGCAGTGAAACATTTACCTGTGGAAGCATTGAACAAGATTTGTGAAGTATTGGAATGTCAGCCATCAGACCTGATGGAATATGTTCCTGATGATGTTCAATAAAACAAATGTTTTCTTATACATTTTTAGGCTGTTAAATTTTTGAGCAAAACAATAAAAAATGGGTGTTTTCCGTTCACGAAAATCACGACACCCTTTTACGAACAATGACGAAAAGCAGGGAAGTTATCCCTGCTTTTGTTTCACTTAAAATATTTATCCAAAAGAGCGAACAGTTCTTTTGCTTCTTTTAATCCTGATGTATCAATTTCTACATCATAGTTTATCCTTTCACGCATAATTCTGTTGCCATCCAACAGAGGATTGCTGACAATGTTTTCTTCGCCAATGAATTTTCTTGTGTGGCGTTCCATAGCATTGTAAAAATCATATTTACTCATCTGAACTCTCCTTTCTGATGGGGGTATCTTTTAGGATAATAAAAAATACAGCACCATTTTTCAAGTGTCGTGGCCAAGAAAATTTCCCAAAGGCATTTTGATTTTAAATAACGAAACCACACGACCGAAATCAATAACAATAGCGTAGATAAAACAAGCGAAGCTTGTTTTCTTCTACGCTTAATTTCAAATATTACTCAAACATTTAACACAATATTATAAAAAATACTCTGTTAAATGTTTGATAAAATAAAAACTCAAAATATTAACAGTTGTTATTACTGTTAATATTTTGAGCCTATTTTTCTGTATATTCCTGTTCAATTCTTTCTAATACAAGATTGTTCAGATGATTTATATCAGCCTGATAAATGGCATTCTGTTCGGTTGGTGCGTATTTCTGAGCATATCCACCAAAGTTTGAAATCATATTCATTATAGTCATAGACGAATCATAACCATTTTCTTTGTCTTTGAAGTATTCTCTCCAAGCTTTACAATATGTTTCTTTGTCTGTTGGCTTGCGAATACCTTTATACACAAAGTAGTAGATAAACTCATTACTTCTTGCGACATAGTTTGCGTTGATAAGCTTCTGAATATATCTCGCGATAGTCTGCCTTGAAACATATCTGTTGCCCTCACTCATATATTGTTCTTTTGCTTGATCAGGAAGATTTACAAAGTCCTCAACATTCAGGAAGCAATACAGGAAGTTTGTCAGTTTTTTCATATCTGTTTGAGGGGCAAATCCTAATTCCAACACACAGAACAGTTTTAGTTCATCTTTTATGGCAGTGATGTTAAATGTTTGATTTTCTCCATATCCATTTTTGGTATATTCCACACCATAACCTATCAGGCTTCGTTCAAGGTTTGAAATTCTATCAATGTGAAACATTTCTTTCAGTTCATTAACTGAATACTCATTAAGTTTTAGCATAGTTATTTCTCCTTTGCTCATTTATTTAACAGTATTATTTTCAATTTAGTGTTAAGTGTTTGATTAAGCTGTTTCGCCAAGTTCGTTCTGTTCAGAAGCCATAACTTCCAACTGTGGTTTTTCTTCTGCTGTTGGATTGAGGAAGTCTTTTACCTCAGGGTATTTAGCAAGAAACCATTTTTTGATTGTAGGGTATCTTTTGCTTTCGCTGTGGCATTTAGAGATGAATATTTTGTCTTCCAATTCTTTAAGGTCAGCTTTTTTATCATCAGAAAATCTGATAATGTAGTCTCTCATATAATCATAAGTAAGACCTTTATAAGTATCTTTGTTTGGATTTCTGTTGATTTTCTTCTGTTCAGGTGTGTAATCAGGATAATCTTTTCTTGCCTGTTGGAGACGATTGTATTCTGTTGAGCCTACAATACTTGAATTTTTGGCGAATGTTCTGTCATATATAAGTTTTTTCTTGTTGTGGTCTACTTTCAGGTAATTAGTCATAGTCGTATCCTCGTCTTTCTTTTTATCTGTTGTTTTGTATTAAGCTACTTTTTCAGCTAATTCTATAATTGAATTTGTTTTTTCGTTCTGTTCAGCAGTTTCCATCTTACATACTTTCTTACCTAAGATTTTATTTGAAGCTGTCTTTGTGCCAAATTCTTTAACCTCAGGAAACTGTTTGAAGAACCAATTTTTAACTCTAAGGAAGTTTGCTTTTTCTTCACGCAGAGTATGAAATTCTTTTCTGATTTTATCACCTTCTGCTGTGTTTCTTTCGATGTAAGCTTCCATATATTCATAGTTCAATCCATCATAGGAATCTCTTTTTGCTGTTTTTCTAACTACGATTTTACAGTCAGGATGGTTTCTTTTCAGTTCTTCGATGAAGTCGTAAGCTTCTGAACCGTATTTACAAGAGGCGTTGTAAAGTTTCTTTGTGATTGTGAATGTGTTTGTTGCTCTGTCAAAGTTTGTGCTGTTAATCATTTCTTCTCTTTTCATTGTGTTTTTCATAGTGGTAATCCTTTCATTCTTTTATCTTTTTCTTTTGGTTTGAAGAGGTTTTCTTTTTTGTTTTCCTCTCCCTTTCTTTGTCTATATTATACACCCTGACCTGTCAGTTTCGCTGATTCTAATGTAAGTCGACTGTTGGCAACAACAAAGTTTTATGATAAAATATAAAAAAAGAAATTTGCGAAAAATGTACTTGGATATGAAAGGAGTCCAAGTATGGCAACAATAATAAAAAACAGAAATAAAAATGGGGATGTAATATCATTCAGAATAAAAATCTACAAAGGTGTAGACAGAAATGGAAAAGAACTTCCCCCATATTTAAAAACAGTAAAAGTACCAAAAGGAACATCTGAAAGGCAACTGAAAAAACTTATAGAAAAAGAGTCAGCTTCTTTTGAAATAGAGTGCAAAGGCCTGATGATAGAGAGCAATAATATACGCTTTGATGAGTTTGTGGATAAAGCTATGGAACTCAAAAAGTTATCAGGCGTAGAGTTAAGCACTTTATCAAGGTATCAGGATATGCTAAACAACAGAATTCTTCCTGCTTTTGGTCATTGGAAAGTAAAAGATATTACAGGTAATCATCTGAGTAAATTTTATAAAAGCTTATTACAAGCAGGGACTAATAAAAAGCAATCAGATAAAGGCCTTTCGCAAAAGACTGTTTTGGAATATCACAGACTTATATCAAGTATTCTTGAAGAAGCAAGAAGACAACATATAATTGCCTTTAACCCTGCCAAAGATATTAAATTATCATCAAGTGTTCCAAAAACACCAAACTATTATCAGCCTGATGAGATTGAGAAAATAAAAAAAGCTTTCCAAAAGGAAAGCATAAAATGGCGCACTATCGGATTTTTAATGCTCCAATATGGTGGCAGGCGAGCAGAATATACAGGCTTGAAATACCAATCAATAGACTTTAAAAACCATATTCTGACTATTGATAGCTGTGTGCTGTACAATTCAAAAAATGGTGTCTATGAAAAAGATTATACAAAAGCAAGAAAAGCAAGAAGTTTGCCAATGTCAACAGAGATTGAAAATATGCTAAGGTTATATCTCTTTTGGCTTGATAGCGAAAAAGCAAGATATGGAGATGAATGGATAGAAACAGACTACATTTTCACAGGAGAAAAAGGTGGCTTGATGAACCCTGACATTATCACAAGACAGTTTAAACGCATAACTGATAAGAACAGAAAAACAGACCCTGACTTTCCACATATCAATCCTCACGCTTTCAGACACACAGTTGCTTCCACTCTCATTAGCAAAGGTATTGATGTGGTTTCGGCAGCGGCCTACATAGGAGATGTTCCATCAACAGTATCAGCCAAGTATGCTCACACAATAACAGAGGCTAAGTTAAAAGCGTTTGAAGAAATGAACACAGTAATTTTTGGCAAATAAAAGAAAAAATCATCCTTTCAGTACAGAAACTGTACAGATTTTCAAATAACTGTACTTATCTGATGTAAAGAAAAGATGATAAAAAGATGTTAAATTTTGTTATTTTCAGGCTAATTTATGTATCAAACTTGTAAAAAAGATGATTTCAAGTTGATAATATCTGAATTAAATTCGGTACAGTTTCGGTACAACTTGATAAAAATCTGTACTGAAATAACATAAAAACAAATTCAGACAAAAAGAAAAAGCCCTAATCACTGGGATGATTAAGACTTTCTTGTGGTTGCGGAGGCTGGATTTGAACCAACGACCTTCGGGTTATGAGCCCGACGAGCTACCATGCTGCTCCACTCCGCGATATCTAATTTTTTAGCGTAAAATTATTATAGCACAGCATATAGCTATTGTCAACACTTATTTTTTTAAATTTCACAATAATTTTCCGGGGGCCGTATGACCCCCCGTTTTTATTTCAGTGTGATTATTCTTCTGTAAAAGTTTCTGCAACTGGTTCTTCTTCAACAGTTTTAGTAACTTCCACGTATTCTACTTCACCGTCATCTGTGAAGATAAGTTCTTCATAGTCAGCTGTTTCTTCGCTAGCTTTATTTTTTTTGTAAACGTAGTAACCGGCAGTACCCAGAATTGCGCCTGCAGCAGCCAGAACTGTAATACCAGCAAGTAAATGTTTCATATTGTACTCTCCTTCTCGATTGTTTCCTTTATTTGCCATATCTGTAAAAATATATAAATATATCCTTATGTCTATAGTATACCACGTTTTTTCAACTATACAAATGAAAATTTTGTGTTAATATCAAAAAATTATTAATTGACTAAAGTCTGTTAATATACTATAATTATTAGTTGAATGGATTATTTTTACTTAACTTTATAAGGTGATTAATATGGATAACAAAACTTTGGTTTTAATTAAAAAATATCTGATTGTTATTATCGGTCAGATTATAATCGGTACAGGCTGTGCATTTATGGTAAAAAGCGGTATGGGTAACGACCCTATGGGTGTTATGGTAAGCGGCTTCAGCCAGATGACAGGCATCGCTTTTGGCACAATGACAAACATTGTAAGCTTTATTCTGTTTGCTGCCCTGCTGGTATTTTACCGCAAGAGACTGGCATTTTCCACACTTATTACAGTATTTGTAATCGGCTGGACAATTGACCCTGTGGTGGCAATCCTGAACGGTATTTCTGTACCAACAGTGGTAAACAACTTTGTATACCCTGTAATCGGATGTATTATTATCAGTCTGGGCGTTGCATTTTATCTGTGCATCGACTTTGGCGCCTCAATTACAGACAACGTAATTCTGATGATTTCTGACCTGGCAGGCAAAACATACTCTTTCGGCTGCTATGTGCTATATGCAATCTATGTGGCTATCGGCATGGTGACAGGCGGCGTATGGGGCTATGCCACAATCCTGAGCCTGGTTCTGAACGGCAAGCTTATCGATATGCTGCTGCCAATGTTTACAAAAACAGTGGCAGTATGGGCTAACAAATAATGAATACATAAGGTGGGAGTTTCCCACCTTTTTTATTTTGTTGACTATTGAACGAGATAAATTTATAATAAATTCATCTTATATAAAAGGATGGCAAAAAATGATTATAGCATTTTTAATCAGCTTTACCGCCTGTATTGTTGGCGCGATTTGCGGCATGGGCGGTGGCGTTATCATAAAACCCGTGCTGGACTTTATACAGTTTGGCAGTGCGAGCACAATCAGCTTTATGTCCGGCTGTACTGTGCTGGCAATGACCACATATTCCATGGGCAAAAGCCTTCTGAACAAGGAAAAAGCGGTGGAAATGGCCACTGTTACTCCGCTGGCGATAGGCGCGGCAATAGGCGGCATAATGGGCAAAACCCTGTTCAATACAATGCGCGATATGTTCAGCAACAGGCAGATGGTTGGTGCTGTGCAGGCAGGTGCACTGGCTGTTATCACAATTGCCACACTGATTTACACAATAAACAAGGATAAAATTACAACCAAAAATGTGCAGGGCGCTGTGAACTGCTTCGTGATAGGTCTGGTGCTTGGTGTGGTATCCAGTTTTCTGGGTATTGGCGGCGGCCCTATCAATCTGGTGGTGTTTTACTACTTTTTCAGTATGCAGACAAAGGTTGCCGCTGCAAACAGTCTGTATGTAATACTTTTCAGTCAGGCTGCCAGCGTGATTTCCACATTTGTGACAGGCGTACCTGAATTCCAGCTGCCAAAGCTGCTGCTTATGATGGCAGGCGGCGTGTGCGGCGGCATTGTGGGCAGAAAGCTGTCAAAGAAAATGGACAACAAAGCCGTAGACAAGCTGTTTATACTGCTGATGTGCTTTATTATCGGCATCAGTTTTTACAATGCATATATTTACGCTATGGGATAAAATTTCAAACCACCCGGAAGGGTGGTTTTTTATTGGATAAATTACAGATTGCCAATGTGATCGTTCTCTTATTGTTTTACATATATTTATAGTTTATAATAAAATCAATACTTTTATACTTTTTGAGGTGTAATTTGAAAAAGAAAATTGTTTTAGCTGTTTTACTGGTTGCAGCCGTATGTTGTTTTGCATACAAAAAATCTATGGAGCCAAGAGTGACAATTCTGTCCACTGAAACCATTGATTATGAAATAACCAAAAAATATATATCCGGCAGCAGGGAAAAACAGATTATAGTAAAATATTCAGAAAACGGGTATGAAACAATTATATCCATAGGTATCGGTCAGCGTACATCATCTGTGAGAAACTTTGAAACAAACGGGTATGATATGTACATAACGGAGGAGCATAACCCCCAGTTTGTTATTGATAAATACCCGTCTGACGAAGAAATAATCGCAAACTATATTGATTTCAGTAAGGACAAACTGCTGGGGCATTACGGAGAGCCTTTTGAACCGTTGCCAACACCCGAACCATCTGCAGAGCCCACACCTGCTGTAATACCAGCAGATTACCCTGCAGTGGATGTAATTGCAGACGGAAACGCTCTGCTGAGTGCAAATATACTGACACAGAGAATTACTCCCTGTGTAAAAATAACTTCCACGCCTGAAAACCCGGAATTTATTTACCGAATGCTGATGACACAGCTGTCCGGGCAGGAGGATGAGAATTTCTGCTATTACAATATTTTCCCTATGATAGAAAACGGCAGCCAGTTCAAAGCCACCAATATGGAAAAAGTAATGCGCCAGCTGATGGGAAACTATGAATGGGATGGTGAAACAGATTTTGGCATACCACCAAACGGTGATTGGAACAAAGCTACACAGTCCTATGAGTTTTCCACCGATTTTGGCTGGGGTGTACAGTTTTATTATACCGGTGATTATGTGTACAGTGAGTTTGCAAACAGCAACACACAGGTAATCAGCCATTTTGAGCTGTTCGGCCCTGTAAAAGACAGCCCGGACCCGGATCACGAATCCTACGGCAATTACAGGCTGATTTACGATATAGTAAGTGAAGACGGCGAAACATTCCTGCGCTTCAACAGATATGAAAAAGAATAGCCACAAGCGGAGGAAACTCCGCTTTTATTTTACTTTAGTTGCAAATAGTGCTATAATATAAAGGTTGAAACAAAAGAAAGAAGGCGATATTTTAAATGAAAAAATATCTGGATATATTTTTCAGCTTTTTTCGTGTAGGCGGACTGACCTTTGGGGGCGGCTTGGCAATGCTGCCTATTCTTGAAAGAGAAGTAAACGAAACTCACGGCTGGCTGACAAAGGAAGAAATAGCAGACTATTATGCACTGGCACAGTGTGCCCCGGGCATTATAGCCATAAACACCAGCGTGCTGTGCGGCAACCATATTGCAGGCACAGTGGGCGGTATAGTTGCGGCTTTTGGCGTGGTGGTACCATCCATTATAGTAATTCTGATTATTGCCAGTGTGCTGAACAATTTTATGAGCGTACCTGCAGTGGCCGCTGCCCTGATGGGTATCCGCGCAGGCGTGTGCGCCCTGATTCTGAAAACAGTAATGAATCTGTCAAAGAAAAATGTGGTGGATGTGGTAACATTTGTAACCTTTGGCATCGCTATCATCGCACTGACATTTATGGATATAAACCCTGTGGTACCTGTAATCTTTGGTGCTGTGGTGGGTATCGTGGCCAAAACCTTTGGCAAAAATGCAAAGGAGGCAGATAAATGATTTATTTCAGTCTTTTTTATGAATTCTGCAAAGTAGCTGTGCTGACATTTGGCGGCGGTATGGCGTCTATTCCTTTCCTGCAGGAGATGGCTGTAAACACAGGCTGGTTTACTCTGGAACAGCTGACTGACTTTATCGCCATAAGCGAAAGCACACCTGGTCCAATCGCAGTAAATATTGCCACATATGCAGGCTATAACACAGCAGGCTATCTGGGCGGTGTGTGCGCCACAATGGGACTGGTGTTCCCTGCCATTGTGCTGATGACAATTGTGGCTAAATTTATCACAGCTTTCCGTGGCAACAAGTATATTGACCGGGCATTTTACGGTCTGCGTCCTTGTGTGCTGGCGCTTATCCTGTCTGCGCTGATTGGCATAGCAAAAGTAACCCTGTTGTACGAAGGCGCAACCCTGGCTACCCTGTTTGCATCAATAAACTGGCGCGCCTGTTTTATATTTGCCCTTGTTGTAATATTACAGAATGTAAAACAGTTTAAAAAATTACATCCTGTAGTATTTCTGGCAATGTCTGCCCTGCTGGGAATTATAATGTTTTAGTAAAAAAGCGACTGTCTGATGACAGTCGCTTTTAATTATTTCTTTGTTTACGGGACGGGAAACCCGTCCCCCTACGATATTTCGTTAATTGGCGCGGGACGATGTGGGCATCGTCCCCTACGGTTATTTGTTTTCCTGAAGGGCGCGCAGGCCTATGCAGAACAGGGCAATCCCAACCATGCCGAAACCGGATTGCATATCAATACTACCCAATGCAGATGCAACTGTAATAGTTACACCCATGGCCAGCGGGACCGCTTTCAGCACAATGTCCATAATTTTGTCAAATTTATTTTCCTGTGCCTGTGGAGCAGGAGCTTCCTTTACACGCAAAATTTCATCGACTGTGATACCAAAGATTTCTGCCAGACGCGGCAGACTGTCTATATCCGGGCAGGACAAGTCGCGTTCCCATTTGGAAACTGCTTTGTCTGTAACATTCATCTTTTCTGCCAGCTGCAGCTGTGTCATATTGTGTTCTTTTCTCAATGTGGCTATCATTTTGCCAAGTGTCTGATTTTCCATAGATATTCTCCTTTGCTCTGATGATTTTATCATAAAGCAGGGACGTTATTTTCTCAACCGACCGGTGGTTTAGTTGTGTGGCTGGGTGGTTTAGCTGCAGTTTAGTTATAAAAAGAGGCGTTTTAGTAAACCAATAAGCAAAATGTCATTCTGAGACTGAAATTCGAAGAATCGCATACAGCCATGGTTGGAAATGATGCGATTCCTCGCTATGCTCGGAATGACATTGATTATTTAAATGCTTTTTTATTTTTTATGCTTTTGGACCGATGCCCAGTTCATCTGCGTGTTCTTTCATAGCTTCGATACAGATAGCAGCAACATCCTTAACTTCCATACCCAGCATTTCGCAGCCTTTTTTGATGATATCGCGGTTGCATTTTGCTGCAAATTTTTTGTCTTTGAATTTTTTCATAAAGCTGGAAGTTTCCATATCTGTGATGCCCCGTGGTCTCATTCTGGCGGCAGCCTGGATGATGCCTGTCAGTTCATCAACTGTGAACAGGGATTTTTCCATATTTGTGTGTGGTTCCACGTCGTTGCGCAGTGTGTAGCCGTGGGACAGGATAGCACGGATTTCTTCATCTGTAAGACCTGCTTCTTTAAGCGGACCTGCTGTGTGGTCCAGATGTTCTTCAGGGTGCTGTTCATAGTCATAGTCGTGCAGGTAGCCAATGGCTTTCCAGTGGTTTTCATCTTCGCCAAAGTGTTTTGCAAGACCGCCCATAGCGTACATAACATTTTTTGCGTGCAGGATAAGGTGTGGCTCTGTTGTTGTATCAGCCAGCAGTTCGTGTGCTCTCTCCAGTGTAAGCATAGTTTTTTCTCTCCTTGATATAACAGTTTCAATATATTCAATAATATCACTGTTTCGATTGTAAAACAATGATTTTCAGACAAAAAGTGTGAAATTATTTTTGTGATAGTCTATAAGGCCGTCCGCTTTCATTCTGGACAGTTCCCTGGACAGTGCGCTGCGCTCCACACCCAGAAAATCTGCCAGCAGGCGGCGGTCCAGGTCTATGGAAAAGGTATTGGCACCGTGGGCAGCTTTCTGCCATTCCAGATATGCCAGCACCTTGGCGCGGACGCTTTTCAGCATAAGGATATCCATTCGCCTGTTCTGTGCAAAATATTTCAGGGAGATATTCTGAATCATATTCTGCAGCACGCGGTGTGTCAGCGGATGGGACGAAAACAGCAACTGCTGGTAATCTATCAGCATAACTGTGCAGTCTGTCTGCGCCTGCACTGTAACCGGACTGGCAAAGCCGTTGGCACCGGACAGTACATCGCCAAAAATCTTGTTTGCATCCATACGGGAAACTATTATCTCCTCACCCTCCGGGGTGTATTTTTTACCCACAGCACTGCCGGACAGCAGTATGCCGATATTATGTATAATATCCCCCTGATGAACAATAATTTCTTCGCTGCTGTAGTGTTTTTCGATATGGGAAGTAACAGAGAGTATATCTGTGATTTCCGCCATGGACATACCGCGGAAAAGTATATTTTTCGTAAGCAATTTCGTAATCACCTCTTTTGTTGCAACAGCAACATTTACTGAAGTAATTATACAACAAAAAAGACCGCCTGAAAAGCGGTCTTTGGGTAATACAAATTATTCAGACAGATAGTTTGCTGCTGCTGTGCCGGCAATAGCACCGTCTGCTGTGGCTGTAACCAGCTGACGCAGTGTTTTTGTTCTTGTGTCACCTGCTACAAATACACCAGGGATGTTTGTTGTGCAGCTTTCGCCTGCGGCGATGTAGCCGCCATCCATATCCACTTTGCCTTCAAACATATCGTTCTGTGGGATAAGACCTACTGCAACAAACACAGCAGATGTTGACAGCACTCTTTCTTCTTCTGTTTTCACGTTTTTAACGCGCAGTGATTCCACTTTGCCCATGCCGTCAATAGACATTGGGATTGTGTCATAGAGGATTTCGATTTTAGGGTTGGAAAGCACTTTGGCAACCTCATGCTTTGAACCGCGGAATTCATCACGACGGTGGATAAGGTAAACCTTTTCACAAACTGCTGCCAGGTATACAGCATCTTCCAGGGCTGTGTTGCCGCCGCCTACTACAACGGCAGTCTTGTCTTTGAAGAAAAGACCGTCACAGGTTGCGCAGTAGCTTACGCCTGCGCCCAGCAGTCTGTCTTCGCCCGGAATTTCCAGCTTTCTTCTTACAACGCCTGTTGCAATAATAACTGCCTTTGCCTGATATTCGCTGCCATCGCTGCATTTCAGTGTTTTGATTTCACCTTCCAGCTGTGTGTCTGTAACAGCTTTGTATTCAATTGTTGCACCAAAGCCAACAGCCTGTTCGTAAATACTCATAGCATATTCCACGCCGCTTACCTTGCCCAGGGCAGGGTAATTTTCCACTTCAGGAGTGTTGATAATCTGGCCGCCGTGTACATTTGCTTCAAATGTAATTGTGTTGAAACCAGCTCTCTGTGCGTAAATAGCTGCTGACAGACCTGCAGGGCCTGCACCGATAATAGCGATATCATAAATCATATATCTCACCAATATATACCTTTCAACGTGATTTTTTATATTACTGTCATTTATTATACTAAAAAAGCAAAAATTATACTGTGATAAAATCACATATAACCAAACATTTTTCACAAAATAATTTGTGAAATAACATTTTTCTGACACATTATATATTTATTATATTTTTTACAGACTTTTTTCTGCAATAGTTTATAAATGTAAAATATATAATAAAATAAATAATCTGTTAAGGAGAAAATATGAATATTCTTGTTACGTTGAACAGTGGGTATCTGCAGGTGCTGGGCGTTATGCTCAAGTCATTGCTGATTTCCCATCCTGATACCGAATTCAATATATATGTGCTTAATTGTTCACTGACTGATGAAGATTTTGATACATTAAAGCAATCACTGCCGTATGAGAGGCTGGTGATATATGATATCAAGGCAGATAATTCCCTGTTATCCGATGCACCTGTGACCGACAGATACCCTAAAGAGATGTATTACAGGATTTTTGCATCACTTTTCCTGCCGGATACCGTGGATAAAGTGCTGTATCTGGACCCGGACATTGTGGTGATACGCAGGCTGGACCGGTTGTATAACATCGATCTTGGTGACTGCTATTTTGCAGCTGCCAGCCATGTGGGTAAAGTGCTTACCAATATAAACGCCTTACGACTGCAAATGGAAGGTGATGCACCATATATCAACAGCGGTGTTATGCTGATGAACATAGCACTTCTCAGACAGGAACAGGATTTTAATGCGGTGTGTGAATACATAAACCAGAACAGACGATTACTGATGTTGCCTGACCAAGATGTGATAAGCGCAATATACGGCAGCAGAATAATGCCTGTTAATCCGTTTGTATATAATATGGGTGAAAAATTGTTGCTGCACCCTGCAGCCATAAGAAACGAAATAACTCCCCGGTGGGTAGAAGAAAACAGTGCTGTAATACACTATTATGGCAGGAACAAACCTTGGAAAGAGCATTATATCGGTGTTCTGGACAAATATTATCATATGGTCGTAGAAGCACCGATGCCCACATAATATAATAAAAATCAATTAAAGGTATTTATTTTTTAATACAATTAATATATATTAAATATATTGGAAGGCGGTGTGTTTATGAATAAACTGGGTATATCAGCAGGGCGGCTGGCTGCAGGAGGTGCAGCTGTGGCCGTATTTCTCCATTGGCAGAACAATGGTCTGCGCACCAGCCGATATGTGTACTCTGACCACAGGCTGCCTGAAGAGTTCAGAGGGTTTAAAATACTGCAGATTTCTGACTATCACAACAGCCGGCAGATGCACAGAAAAATAATAAATATGTCTGCTGCAGAAAACGCGGATATTATAGCCATTACAGGCGATTTGTTTGACTGCCGCCGCACCGATATAAACAGTGGGCTTCGTCTGGTAAAAGACCTGGTGAAAATTGCACCGGTGTACTATGTTACAGGCAATCACGAGGCAAAAATACCCGGCATAGACAGCATAAAAAAGGCAATGGTTTCAATGGGTGCGAATATAATAGAGGACAAAAAGGTAAGGCTGGAAAGAAACGGTGCCGCCATCACCCTGATGGGTGTGCAGGACCCCCGCTTTTACATTGATGAAAAAAAGGAAAAGCAGGACAAACACGTGTTCCGCAACCATATGCTGAATTTTACAAAAGGCGATGACAGCTTCAAGGTACTGCTGTCCCACAGACCGGAATTTATCCACACCTACCGCGACAGCGGTATTGCCCTGGCGCTGACAGGCCACGCCCACGGAGGGCAATTCAGCATACCGTTTACTGATATTGGTGTGTTTGTGCCAAATCAGGGATTGTTCCCTGAATATGCTGCAGGTATGAAAAAGCTGGACGATACCACAGTGATAATCAGCCGCGGCATAGGCAACAGTGTGTTCCCTTTCCGACTGTTCAACAGACCGGAAATCGTAACAGTTGAATTTGAATAAAACAAAGGAGATGCCCCGGCATCTCCTTTTGCTGTTTTAAATTGTATCCCCCAGACCAAAGCTGATGTTCAGCCCCTGGTTTACTTTAGCCAGGTCTGCGGCATCCAGTCTGCCTGTTTTTTCTTTCAGACGCTGTTTGTCTATGGTGCGTATCTGTTCCAGCAGCACCACGCTGTCCTTTGCCAGACCGCAGCTGTCCCCTTTTATGGCAATATGTGTGGGCATTGCGGTTTTGTCCTGGCGTGATGTTATGGCCGCTGCTATTACTGTGGGGGAATGGCGGTTACCCACATCGTTCTGAACTATAAGTACCGGTCTTGTGCCACCCTGCTCGCTGCCTACCACAGGGCTTAAATCAGCATAGAATACCTCTCCGCGTTTTATTTCCATATTTTTACACTCCTGTAATCTGTTTTGTGTCTTTAGTGTGGGCCTGAAATGGCTTTTCTATACAGGATAAAAGTGACAATTCTATTATTGTGAATTTTTACCATATTCCATAGATTTTGCAGAATATATATGATAAAGTATAGGTAAGAAAAAAATAATGGTGATGATATGAAAAATTCTTTTAAAAACGTAAGCAGAGTAATATTGATTTTCACTGTTGCTCTGTTGATTTTTACTTTTGGTGGCAGAATTGTGGCAGGGGTAAACAATGAATCAGGTGACGATAAAGTAACAGTTGATACTGACGGCGCATATGGTGATGCAAAATCCGATTTTGAGAGAAACGGACTGAAAGCTGTATGGATAAGCTATATAGAATTTCAGTCTGTGGATTTTTCCACAGAGGAAAGCTTTACTGCGGATATAAAAGAGATGTTTTCCAACTGCAAGGATATGGGGCTGAACACTGTGATTGTGCACGCCCGCTCTTTCGGTGATGCATTTTATAAATCTGCGTATTTCCCATACAGCCATATTATGACAGGCACACAGGGCACAGACCCAGGTTATGACCCACTGGAAATAATGGTGGAAATCGCCCACGATATTGGTCTGCGAATTGAAGCCTGGGTGAATCCGTACAGAGTGAAGCTGTACAACCATCCCAAAGAATTGTCTGCTGATAATCCTGCACAGCGAGAGGAACTGACAATCACTGTGGAAAGCGGTATTTACTACAATCCAGCCTTGCAGGAAGTGCGCGACCTTGTAACAGAGGGCGTGCTGGAAATTGTAAGAAATTACAACGTGGACGGTATACATTTTGATGATTATTTCTACCCTGATACATCAGAAGAAATTGATGCTGACGACTATGCGTCCTACAGCGGTAATCTTTCACTGGCTGACTGGCGCAGAGAAAATGTAAATATGCTGATACGTCAGGTGTATGCTGCCATAAAACAGGAAAACGAAAATGTAACCTTTGGCATAAGTCCTCAGGGCAATGATGACAACAACTATCATATGCAGTATTCAGACATAGCTCTGTGGCTTAGTGAAGAAGGATATGCAGACTACATAATGCCTCAGCTTTACTGGGGTTTTGACTATCTGACAAAAAGCGGCAGCGACAGATACGGGTTTAAAAACCTGAGTTATGACTGGTCACAGTATGACAAAGCAGACGGAGTTAAACTGTACATAGGTCTGGGTGCATACCGTATAGGCGATGGTGACGGCGGCGCCAACGACCAGGCTGAATGGGCAAGCGGCAGCAACCTGGCAAAAATGATACAGGTGATAAAAGCCAATCCCCGTCTGGACGGCTACGGCATATACAGCTACAACAGCCTGTTTGACCGCAGCACCTACCCGGAACTGAAAGAAGCCGAAGTGCAGGCGATAACAAAAGAGAATAATGGGTAAATAAAGCCACCATAGTGACAATACTGTGGTGGTTTTTGTTTGGCAAATTACAGTTTACCTGCCTACGGAAGATAAACTGTAATTTACAAATTTTATCCCATCTGCTATACTGAAACCACGGAGGTATATACATATGAGTTGTTTATGGTTTATATGGCAGTAAGCAAATATCCGGTATAAGGTACGTCTTTGTTCAAAGGCGTTGTTTGCTGTTGTCATTTAAAGGAGAAAACATATGGATACACGTAAAAAAAGACTGAAAGAATTATTTAAAAATACATATTTTGTTATCGGCACAGCCTATGCAGGCAAATCAACAATGGTTAAAAATCTGGCTGCAAAGTATAACGGTATAGCCTGTGAAGAAAACTATCACGATAACTGGACAGGTCAGCTTACTGTGGAGGAATTCCCTGGGCTGTGCTACACACGTGACCTGCAGGACTGGCACGATTTTGTGCGCAGAAGCCCGGAGGAATATTTCAACTGGACAGAGACCACCTCCCGTGAATGTGAAAAAATAGAACTGATAATGCTGGAAGAAATTGCCCGGCAAGGCAAACCTGTGTTTGTAGACACAAACATACACATTGACACTCTGTGGGAAATATCCGACAAAGACCACGTGCTGGTAATGCTGGCAGACCCGGGCATATCTGTAAATCTGTTTTTCAACAGACCTGACCGGGAAAAGCAGTTTCTGTACCGCCTGATGCTGGAAGAACCTGACCCACAGGCTGCGCTGGATAATTTCAGAAAAGGGCTGGAACTGATAAACAGCCAGGAAAAGTACGATATGTACCTGAACAGCGGTTTCAAGGTAATACTGCGCAATGAAAACAGAACACCACAGCAGACTGTGGAACTGGCAGAAAAACTGCTGAATATAAAATAACAGCAAAAAAGCTGTGGGTTATCCCACAGCTTTTCTTTTATGTGATTATTCTTTTGTCAGTGCTTCCAGGAATTTGCACAGGTAGTCAAACATTTCTTTGAAGGATTCAAGGTCAAGCCATTCTTCCGGTGTATGTGCACCGCCGCCTTTTGGACCGAAGCAGATAATATCCATTTCAGGTTCTTTGCCAAAGAATACGCCTGTTTCCAGACCGCCGTGTGTTGCTTCCATCTTGAGGTCAATGTCAAACACTTCTTTGAACAGTTTTGTGTGCAGTTCTCTCATTTTTGAATCCGGATTGAATTTCCAGCCGTAGAAATGTGCACCTGTTTTTGATTCGTAACCGAATACGTTTGCCAGGGACATAATTTCTTCTGCCATAGCTTCCTGACGGGAGTCATCTCCTGAACGGTTGAATGTCCATACTTTGATTTCATCATCTGTTACCCAAACAGCACCAAGGTTGTTGGAGTTGAGAACGTGGCCTTCAATTTCAAAGGACATATCACGAACGCCCTGTGGAACTGCCAGAACAAATGCAACCAGATCTTTTGACTGTTTGTCATCCAGCATTTTTTCAGGTGCATCACAAGGGCCAAAGTCACATACAAAGCCTGCATCTGTTACGCGCAGTTCTTCTTTGATGTCTTTAACCTGTTTTGCGATAGCTGCCAGTGCTGCATCAACGTCTTCAACAGAGATAACAGCTTCTGTTTCAGCCATAATAGCGTTCATTTTCTGGCCACCGTAAAATTTGGCAACAACAGTTTTTGTTTTCAGGGAAACATTGTTGATAATTCTTGCCATCAGTTTTGCTGCACAGCCTCTGCCCTGGTTGATACCTGCAGAGTGACCGCCTTTAAGACCGTGGATGTAAAGTGAAATAAAGTTGCCTTTAGCGTCCTGCCATACAGGTTTCTGTGTCATCTGAAGTTCGATACCGCCTGCGCAGGAAACACAGGTTACTGACTGGTCTTCACCGCCTGCGTCCATATTGATCATACGTTTTGCTGTAAACGCATTTTTGTCCAGTTTGTCTGCACCGATAAGACCAACTTCTTCGTCTGCTGTGAACACACATTCAAGCGGTGGATGAACAAGGTCGTTTCTAGCCAGAACACCCATCATATAAGCACAGGCGTTGCCGTTGTCAGCACCCAGAGTTGTGCCGTTGGAGCGCAGTCTGCCCAACTCTTTGTCCACATACAGTGGCAGTGGATCTGTCATAAAATTGTGATTGGATTCAGGCAGTTTTACCGCTACGATATCCAGATGGCCCTGCAGCAGTACAGGTGGCAGGTCTTCACAGCCTTTTGAGCCAGGCTTTTTCAGAACAACGTTGTTGTATTCGTCTTTGTATGCATCCAGACCCAGGTTTTTGCCCCAGTCATAAACATACTGTGCTACTGCCGCGCAGTTAAAACTGCCGCGTGGAATTCTGGCTAAATCTTCAAAAAACTGAAGAGGTTCTTTTGGTTCATAGCCTTCTGTTACATATTTCATACTTCAAAATCTCCTTTGGGTTTTATAAAAGTCCCCGGTCTGTGCTGACCGGGGATAAAGGTCAGTAAATTATACTTTTGTCAGTTCTTCAAGCATCAGGATAAGGTAGTCATACAGTTCCTTGAAGGATGCAAGGTCAAGCCATTCTTCTGGTGTATGTGCGCCGCCGCCTTTAGGACCGAAGCAGATGATATCCATTTCCGGTTCTTTACCCCAGAACACGCCACATTCCAGACCGCCGTGTGTTGCTTCCACGTGGAGGTCAATGTCAAATACCTGTTTGAACAGTTTTGTATGGATTTCTCTCATTTTTGAGTTAGGGTTGTATTTCCAGCCGTAGAAGTTGGCACCAATTTCCACATCATAGCCGAATACTGCTGCCAGTGAACGCACTTCTTCGCCCATAGCGTCCTGTCTTGTATCGTCACCGGAACGACCCAGTGTCCAGATAAGGATTTCATCATCCCATACCTGTACCGCTGCCAGGTTGTTGGAGTTCAGCACGTGGCCTTCGATTTCAAAGGACATATCGCGAACGCCTGCAGGCACTGCCAGCACAAATGCCACCAGATTTCTGGACTGTGTATCATCCAGCATTTTTTCAGGTGCTGCGCAAGGACCAAATTCACATTCAAAGCCTGCATCTGTCACGCGCAGTTCTTCTTTGATGGCTGCAACCTGTTTTGCGATAGCATCCATTGCAACGTCAAGGTCTTCAACGCTGATAACAGCCTTTACATCAGACATAATGGCGTTCTGCATTGTGCCGCCGTTGATTGTGGCAACAACAGTTTTTGTTTTCAGGGAAACATTGTTAATAATTCTGGCAACCAGCTTACCTGCATTGCCGCGGCCCAGATTGATTGCACCTGCGGAGTGACCGCCCTGCAGACCGTGAATAAACAGGGAAATAAAGTTGCCTTTTGCAGGCTGCCATACAGGTTTCTGGCGCATTTTCTGTTCCAGACCACCGGCACAGCCAACTGTAGTAACAGACTGGTCTTCGCCGCCGGCATCCATATTAATCATACGTTTTGCTGTAAAGGAGTTTGCATCCAGCAGGGATGCACCTTTAAGACCGATTTCTTCACCGGATGTGAATACACATTCCAGCGGTGGATGTACCAGGTCATTTCTGGACAGCACACCCATCATATATGCCACGGCGTTGCCGTTGTCTGCACCAAGAGTTGTGCCTTTGGAACGGAGAATGCCGTTTTCTACATAGAGTGGCAGTGGGTCTTTTACAAAGTCGTGGTCGGAGTCAGGCAGTTTTACTGCTACAATATCTGTGTGGCCCTGCAGCATTACAGGTGGCAGGTCCTCACAGCCCTTTGAGCCAGGCTTTTTGATAACAACATTGTTGAAATCATCTTTCCACACATCAAGGCCCAGGTTTTTGCCCCAGTCGTAAAGGTACTGTGCAACTTCAGCTTCGTTATCGCTGCCACGTGGAATTCTGGCGATGTCCTCAAAATACTGCAGGACTTCCTTTGGTTCGTATCCTTCTGTTACATATTTCATAAATCTCTTCTCCCTATATTTGTTAAAAATATAATTATATTTACATTATATATATGTGAATATAAAAATACAAGTTTTTTGGATATTTTTCAGTATTTTTGTTTTGACAAATTGCACAAAATGTATTTTAGAAACGGGTTTTGAAATACAATACGGCTATTTTGTATGCAATATAAACACAACTGACTGTTTTCAGCTACATATTGACTTAAATAAATTAACATATCGGGAAATATATGTATTTTTCTAAAATACATATGTTTTATATAAAATTACAAGGTTTTACAAAAGTTTGGCACAAATTCCAAATCAGTTCACGTATCAAAACAGATAATGTACAATATGCACAAAAAATCGAATTTTCTCCAGTCGTTTTCGGTACATCATTTGTGCAACATATAAATAATAATTTAACAATCCTGACAAAAAAATGTACATTTTCACAAATCACATAAAAATGTATAGACTTGCAAAAATAATTATAACTGTTATTATATATACAGGCACCTAATTAGCCGGGTGTCCTGAGGAAGTATTTAATGATAGATTATTTGGTCATGGTATAATTTTAAAGTTTTTTCATTGGTTTACATATATAATTACCACCCAAATACAAAATGAAAAAGACAGCGTGGATTGCTGTCTTTTTTGTTTGTATTTCAGATTTCTCACTGCGTTCGGAATGACAGTGGGGTGTATGAAGAAGCGTGCGATGCTGTCTTTTTTGTGGCATTTAAGATTCTTTCTGCATTTGAAATAGCAGTGAGGAAGCGGAAATCAAAGAAATTGCAATGCCCTGTCTTTTTTGTTTATATGTTCTTATTTTTTATCTTTCTGTTTGCAATTAATATTGTGGCAATGCATATAAAAGCATATACGATAGCCAGTACTGCTACACCCAATGGCCAGTGGAAATATTTTATGTTATAAATCACAGGCAGTACTGCTATAAATACAAAAGCCGTAGGCAGCAATGCATCCAGCCATATAATCTTTTTCAGCCATTGGTATACCGCTGTGTCTCTGTCCGGCTGGTCCATAAAAGTGGCACCCATGCCCATTATAAAAAATGATGCCAGTATAAACACAAAGCCTATGGCAATGGCGTGCATATTCTGCCATTCTCTCCACAATGCCACCATGGCCACAAAGCCTGCAATATTCATACAGCTGGCTGTAAGCATTACACGCTGTTTGCTGATTATTTTTTGAGTGCCTGCAGATGGCGTATTGGTTTCTTTGCCTGTCAGCAGCCAATCACAGCTTACAGAGAAATATTCACTGATGGCAATGATTTTGTCTATATCCGGCAGGCTCTGCCGGCTTTCCCACTTTGATACCGCCTGGCGGGAAACACCCAGCCGCTCTGCCAGTTGCTCCTGGGAAAGATTATGTGATTTTCGCAATTGCTGTATTCTTTCGTATATATTCATAATCAACCTCCGTGTTGTTTTCAGCTTTATAATAGCAAAAAAGCCGGTGGAAAACCACCAGCTCTGGCTTGATTTGTGTCAACCAATGGTTGCATTGGCATTTTTTGCCATATTTATCAAATGCAGTTATATAACCGCACTATATATTCTTTTTCATTTTTCTATGATAAACCGGTGCATCTTCAGGCGGAGCGGTAACAGGGGTGATAATACCCTGCTGTATCATTTTCTCCATACGCTGTGCAACCCATCCATCTGAAATCGCCAGCTGATATTTGCCCAGCACGTTGCCTATCACCTTTGCCTGCATAAATTCCCGGTCTGCGGCATAAATCTCTTTCAGGATAAAGCTGTCATAAATATCCCGTGGCAGGCTGTGCAGCACACCATTCAGCACACCGCGGACAGGGGCATTGTCAGCTTTCAGCCTGCGCCATTCTCCTGCACACATTGCAATAAATGCAGATGTTGCCTGTTGCGGATTGAAACAGGCCTGCCACTCCTGTGGTGATACTCCGCCCCAGCCCATATGACGCACTATTGTTCCGTCCGCTTTCTGCACTGTATCAGGAAGAAAAACCGTATATATCCGACCGTGACTGTCCAGCCTGCTTATAAGATAAAGCAGATGGTACATGCCGCACAGTTCATATGGATTATTGGAATACCACAGTCTGACAGGCTTTCCCGAGGCTGTGTGATTCAGCGCTTTTTCCAGGCCGTCAACTGCTTCGCGGAACATTTCATCAGTCACTTTTCCATAGATTCCGGCAGGCAGATGTGCCAGACTGTCTCTCATATATGCCAGGCGTTTTTCAGCCGGGAAATCTTCTGAAATATCCCCCTCTGCCAGACCGAAATGAACACACATCACGTTTTCCTTGTCCATAAGCTTTGGCACAAAAGTGTATTTCATTCCGCCTGCAGCGCTCTGGCTGAAAACAATATCCAATAGATTTTTGTCTTTTTTCATACAATAGTTCCTTTTATCAATATATCTGATTTCAGTATAGCACAGGTGACCACTGCCGGAAATACATATTGCAAAACTTTCACAAAATAAAAAAGCAGTGGCAAAACCACTGCATAAAATAAAAATGTCAGCACCTCCCTATCTTCCCAGGACGTCTCCATCCAAGTATTTTCGGCACTACTCAGTTTAACTTCTGTGTTCGGCATGGGAACAGGTGGAACCTGAGCGCTATCGGCACTGACTGTATTGCTTTTTTGAAAGCTTATATATTATATCACGACATACACTGTTTGTCCAGCATTATTTTACAAAATCATTAATTTACTATAATTATTACTGCTGATATGGAATTTTGGCAGAAGCTGTGCTATACTTTAATCATAAAGCAAATGAAACAAGGTAAATATTATGTCTTATTTTTTATGTCCTATATGCGGTCAGCCGCTGAATATAAAAGAAAAAAGCTATGTATGCAAAAACAGACACAGCTTTGATATTTCTGCCAAAGGATATGTAAATCTGCTGCCTGCCAACAAAAAACATTCTTCTGCCCCCGGCGATGACAAAGGAATGGTGATGGCAAGAAACAATTTTCTGTCACTGGGTTACTATGGTCATCTGAAAGAGGCGTTGCAGTATCTGTGCAATAAATATTCTGCCAACAATGTGAATATTCTGGACTGCGGCTGCGGCGAAGGCTATTACACACAGGGCATTTACGAATATCTGTCTGAAAACGGCAAAATGGCCAATATACAGGGGATAGATATTTCAAAAGATGCTGTCGCCCTTGCCGCAAAAAGAGTAAAAGACGGCCAGTTTGCTGTGGCATCATCCTTCCATCTGCCCGTAGCAGACAAAGGCATAGACATTCTGGTGAACTGTTTTTCACCATTGGCGGTGAAAGAATTCCACAGAGTAATGAAAAAAGGTGGAAAATTCCTGTATGTAGTACCGGCACCAAAGCACCTGTGGCAGCTGAAAGAAGCATTATATGAAAAACCATATGAAAACCCTCTGAAAGAAGAAAATTATGATGGCTTTAAATTGTTGGAAGCAGTAAAGGCTGAAAAGGAAATATTTATAGATAACAATACTGATTTAAACAATCTTTTCAAAATGACACCTTATGTTTACCGCAGCCCAAAAGAGGCAAAGGAAAAGTTGCTGAAAGCGGAAAGCCTGACTGTAAATGCACATTTTATAATCTATGTTTATGAAAAGAAATAATATAAAGGAGAACTGCTATGCTTGATGTTGGTATAAAAGCCCCTGATTTTACTTTACCCGATAAAGATGGCAATATTATAAGCCTGTCTGATTTTGCAGGCAAAAAGATTATTCTTTATTTTTACCCCAAAGACAACACCCCTGGCTGCACAAAACAGGCCTGTGCTTTTGCTGCAAATTATGAAAAGTTCAAAGGAATCGATACTGTTGTTATCGGTATCAGCAAGGATTCTGCGGCAAGTCATGCCAGATTTGCCGCAAAATACGACCTGCCGTTTATACTGATTTCCGATACAGAGTTACAGGCTATCCAGGCCTATGATGTATGGAAAGAGAAAAAACTCTATGGCAAAACAAGTATGGGTGTAGTACGCACCACATATATAATTGATGAAAACGGCTTTATTGAAAAAGTGATGCCAAAGGTGAAACCTGATACAAATGCAACTGAAATTCTGGAATATCTGTCTGCAGGCAATACATAAACAAAAGAGGAGCAGGTGCTCCTCTTTTTATATGTAACAATATTTATTCTTCCTGCCACTGTGTCAGCAGAGCTACTTCCTGCTGTGCCAATGAGTCACCCTGTTCTGCAGCTTTTGAGTACCATTTCAGCGCTTTGCCCCTGTCAACAGCAGTGCCGATACCATAAAAATACATATGTCCTGCTTCGTACTGTGCCTGGGCGTTGCCCTGGTGTGCAGATTCCAGATACCATTTAAGTGCTCTTGCCTTGTCTTCTGCCACACCTTCACCGTCACGGAACATCATTGCAACTTCACACTGTGCAAGTGCATCTCCCAATTCCGCAGCTTTCAGGTAATACATAAAGGCTTTTACTTTATCTGGCTCGGTTCCTTTGCCGTAATAATACATTGAGCCTACCTCATACCGTGCGTGGATATTGCCTCCATCTGCAGACTTTTTGTACCACTGCAGCGCTTTTACTCTATCCTTTTCAACACCTTTGCCATAATAAAGCATATACGCCACATCATACTGTGCCTGTGTGTCCCCATTCTGGGCCGCACCAAGCAATTCATCATATTTTTTCATAATGAACCTCCGGCAATTTTTATTTTATTATAACATTTTTTGTTTTATAATTGAACTACTTTGTTATCATTTAACAAAAAATTCACTTTTTTATATATCAAATTAGTGTAGTTTTCCTTGTTAATTTACTCTTATGCACATAAAAATATATATTCTTTTCACAATAAAAATAAGTATGCCTTCCCCTGCCCAATGTCATTAAGATAAGAAACAAGGATTTATTACTCCCTCAATTCCCAATGTCTGACTATTTGGTAACTCTTTGGATGCATCAGCACCACGGAATCCGTTGCTCGGCATAAAGTGTACTCGTATTAAATTTTTAGTCAATATGCAGTTTTAACAATCATTAGTTGTATTGTATAATATTAAATACAGTTTATCAACAACAATGTATATTATAAAGGATGATTACATACTATTCTATTTTTAATCTGCGGTATAAAACCCTAATCGTCACCGCTATTAAAGATATTACTGTAAAGATTGCTATAACAGCATAATACTGTTTATCTGCTGCGAGGGTACCACAGGACACTGACAATACCAAAACCGGTATTCGGGCAATGCTGGTAACAATGATAAATGGAAGTTTTCTGACTTTCATAATACCAGCCACATATACCATAATATCTTTAGGCAGGCCAGGGATAAGGTAAAAAAGAAAAATATTGAAATACAATGATTTTTCTTTTTTGAATATTGCAAATTCTTTTTTATTTTCTAAAGGAAAAATTTTCCTAAAAAATGTTCCGCTTTTTTTGGGAACTATCGTTAATATTATTGCTGTTCCTATTATATTTCCCAATAAGCAATACAATGTTCCTTTTTCTACTCCCCAGATATAGCCTGACGCAATTTCAACCATTTCTGCAGGGATAAATTTAAACATCGTCTGCAAGGTACGCAATAAAACAAATATTACTTCATCCCAGATACCAGCTTTTTCTATACTTTCTGTCAGTAATTCAGGATTGGAAATAATCAGATTGGCCCGGCCTTTTAAAAGCACATATATAAAGGCAAGCGCCGCTGCAATTGACCGAAGGACCAGAATAACATATTTTATATTTACCTGGGAAAATATAATATTGGCAAAAGCACGAATCTGTTGTTTCAATCTTTTCTTCGGGACTGGTCCTTTCTCTTTAACCTCTGGATAATAATCATTAAGGCAGCCTCTATAACCTTCTAACCAAGGCTTATATTTACCATTGTAATGTATAACAGCAGTGTTATTTTTTATATATTCATCCGTTATTATGCTTTTATTTTTCCTTAATGTTCTTTCATCCAGGTTATAAACTTTTTCATCTATCAGCAATATCCTGCCGTCAAACAGCATATTAATTAAATCCTGGTCTCCCATCAATAGAAGATGTGTGTGGTCAGCTGTAAAAGACAATATTTTTTCTACTGTGTAGTTTTCACGCATTAAACCGATATTCATAAGCATTACACCGGAATTAATATATCTTTCCTGTTTCTCCATACCCAGACGAAAAAGGTTTACCTTGTTATGAAGACCGGTCAGATGACTGCATGCTGCAATATAATAGTCCTCCAATGATATATTATATAATTCCAGCAAAGAATTATTTATAAAAATATCTGGGTCCAGATAAATACATCTGTCAACTGTATCAGGAAGATAATGAAATGCCAGAAGGCGATAAAAAGATTCTGCCGGCAATCTGTCAATTACAGGTATTTCGGAAAACCATTTTTCTGTAACCTTTATACTGTGTATTTTCAAATAATCCGAACCTGATGCTGATATTGTTTTTTCAATATCAGCATCAGAGAGAGAGGAATGTAATATATATACATCAGTATATATATTCTTATGACATTCTTTGTATGAATTTAGCATGGTAATAGTAGGCCGTAAGTATTTATGGTCTATAGTTACCAGCAGATTTATATGATTATCTGTTTTTTCTGTCACTTATCCTCCTTGTCTGAACATCAGAGATACGCTGTTTAATCATTTGTTCAGAATATCCATAAACTCATCGCCGGTAATAGTTTCATTTTCATATAAATACTGTGCAAGTTCATCCAGCTTGGTACGGTTTTCTTCAAGAATCTGTTTTGCCTTGTCATACTGTGTACTGATAAGCTGTACTACTTTTCTGTCAATATCCGCCTGTGTCTGTGCAGAGCATGCCAAAGATGAATCCCCACCGAGATACTGATTATTCAATGTTTCAAATGCCACCATACCAAACTCATCATCCATACCGTAGCGTGTAATAAGTGCACGTGCCAGCTTTGTAGCCTGCTCAATATCGTTGGATGCGCCTGTGGTGATTGTGCCTACAGCAAT
This sequence comes from uncultured Oscillospiraceae bacterium, assembly GCA_964649845.1. Taxonomy (GTDB): domain Bacteria; phylum Bacillota; class Clostridia; order Oscillospirales; family Ruminococcaceae; genus RGIG3102. The sequence goes on along the minus strand of CAZYSS010000008.1, from coordinate 494 downwards.
CTCTTCTGCAACACGTCCGCCTGTATATGTAGCAATCTTGTTTTCAATTTCTTCTTTGCTCATAAGATAGTGGTTGCCGGTATCAACCTGCATAGTATATCCCAATGCGCCGGAGGTACGAGGAACGATTGTGATTTTCTGTACAGGAGCCGAATTTGTCTGTTTTGCTGCAACAAGTGCGTGACCTATTTCATGATATGAAACTATCATTTTCTCTTTATTGGTCATAATTGCATTCTTTTTCTGATAACCGGCAATAACCACTTCTATGCTTTCTTCAAGATCTGCCTGAGTAACGCTTTTGCGTCCGCTTCTTACAGCTCTCAATGCAGCCTCGTTTACAATATTGGCAAGTTCAGCGCCTGATGCACCGGAAGCCATTCTTGCAATCTTGTTAAAATCAACATGTGGACCTACTTTAACTTTTTTTGCATGAACCTTCAGTATTTCTTCACGGCCTTTCAGGTCCGGCAGTTCCACCGGTACACGGCGGT
>CAZYSS010000007.1:34464-38385 GCA_964649845.1 uncultured Oscillospiraceae bacterium | reverse complement strand
TGACAGAACTGATTTTGACTTAAAGCAGCACGCAAGCCATTCAGGCGAATCAATGGAATACACAGATCCAATCACTAACGAAAAATACGTTCCGTATTGCGTTGAACCATCACTTGGTGCAGACCGTGTTGCTCTTGCTTTCCTTTGTGAAGCATATGATGAAGAAGTTGTTGACGCAGAAAAGAACGATACACGTGTTGTTCTCCGCCTGCACCCAGCTCTGGCACCATACAAAGCATGTGTTCTGCCACTGAGCAAAAAACTGTCTGACGAAGCTACAGAAGTTTACCAGTCTCTGCAGAAACACTTTATGGTTGACTATGACGAAGCCGGTTCTATCGGTAAACGTTACCGCCGTCAGGACGAAATCGGCACACCTCTGTGTATCACATACGACTTTGAATCAAAAGAAGACGGCTGTGTAACAGTTCGTGACCGTGACACAATGCAGCAGGAAAGAGTTAAAATTGAAGATCTGGTTGCTTATATCAACAAGAAAATCGAATTTTAATTGAATAATTGCAGAATTAAAGCCACCCAACCGGGTGGCTTTTTTGTGTGTGAAATATCTTGCAGGGATGATTTAGGAATGGCCCCAGATGGTGAATAATAAGCAAATTCAATTGTTTTAACGGGACGGGAAACCCGTCCCCTACGCAGGCAGTGTGATTCGCCAGACTGTGTAGGGGAGGCGTTCCGCCTCCCGCAGGCGACTGATAGTCGCTCCTACGCGTCAGTGCAGCCAATAATCACTCATCGTTATTTTCACATATATCTGTGGTATTCTTTTTTCTTCTGGTTTCAAAATATTCAAGTATTGCACATATTATCACTGAAGCAACAAATCCAAATACATACCACAGGATAATATCCCTTGCAGCTTTGTCAATGTCTGTGGCATATCGCATAATGCTGTCAGTTTTGTTTCCGATAAATCTGGTGAATGTGGTGGCCGCACAGGCAATCAGAAATGAACGCCCAAATGATGCGTCGTTTTTATTTTCCTTTTTTCTGCTTGACACAGCTATAGCAACAAGTGTGATAGTGAATATTACAATTATAATCCATCTTACTGTCCAGCGATGCGGAAAATTAAGTCCTGATTTCAGATAATAAATCTTTTCATATGCATCATTGGCATACATGACCGCAAGTATAAGTACCAACCACCCCAAAAACAGCTTATCTTTCAGTGTCTTTTCGCTCATAAAATCACCTTATTTTCTGTTCAATCTCCTGCTGCTGTCTGGAATTTTTATTTATCATCAGTGTCAGTGCACTGATGGTGTCCTGGACTTTGTATTTCACACCCTGCACCTGTCTTGTGGCTGAGGATATTTTTTCCTGTACAGCAAGGTTTGAGAAAATGCCGTCCCAGAAGAAATCTGCGAAGGATGTAAAGCTGTCTATGCTGATATCTATGTTTTTATCAATGGTAACATCCGCCAGTTCACTGCGGAATTTACCCAGCAATGTCTGCAGATTGTTTATTTCCGCTGTGGCTTTGTCAATATTATCGTGCTTTGCCATATCTACAAGGAAGCTGTCAAGAAAAAAGTCTGCTGTACTCCAGCTGTCAGCCTTGTCAAGATATGTAAGAACGGCATTGGCTGATTCCAACACATTTTCGCCTGCTGTTAGGGCTTCTTCCAATTCCAGTTGTTTGCATTTCAGCAGGGACAGCTGTGTCTGCAGTACAACAGTGTTTTCACTGCCTGCGTTTTTTGCCAGATATGCATCCAGCAGCTGCTGTAGTTGGGTTTCACAATTTTTCAGTTCCCGCAACTCTCTGGTGTATCGGTCTATATCCTGGTCCAGATTGGCCAGTTCATTTTTGGCGGTTATGTATTTGGCTTTTGCAGCATAGGCTTCCCGGCGCTCTTTTTCCAGCTTTTCTTCTCGTTTGCCCAGCATATCCAGGAAAAAGCCTGAAATACTGCTGTTTTCCAGAGTATCCACATCCCGGTTTTCCTGCTGCAGGGTAATGTTCAGCTGGTGGCATTTCAGGCGCAGGTCCTCTCTCTGTGGCTCCAGTTGCTCTATCAGTTTATCCAGATATCTTTTTCTTTCTACGTTATACAGCATTTGCTGCAGTTTCTGTTCCATTTCTGTCATATTCATTTCCTCAGTATACAAATATATCAATATATCTTTAGTTCGATTATAGCATACACATTTCACAATTCAATTGTTATCACAGAACTTTCATCAATAGAGAAAGGGGACAGGCTGTGCGCCTGTCCCCTTGGTCAACTATGAATTATATGCTGATTATTCAGCTTTTTTTGTTTTGCGTGTGCGTTTTGTTTTTGGTTTTTCTTCAACCACAGGTTCTGCAACAGATTCTTTTGCCTTGCGTGGCTTTTTCACCTTTTCCAGACATACTGCTGTGCGTGCAGGCAGCCAGATTCTGAAGCCTGTATCTCCATTTTCCATTTTTTCTGTTTTGTATACATAATCCATGGAGATGCCGTCCCAGCCGCCGAAACGTGCTTCATCTGTGGACAGTGCAGCTTTGTATTCGCCGCGTGTAGGTACACGGATGTAATCGTCATAAGCGTTGAACGGACTGAAGTTGAATGCAAATACCTTGCCGCCGCGTTCAAATACCAGAATCTGTTTGTCCTCTTTGCCCATCATATATTCAGGTTTCTTCTTGTGGATTTTGCATTCCTGTGCAAAGTGAACCATAGCTTTATCAAATTCGTTCAGCTGGCCGTATTTCAGCAGACTGTTGTCTGTCAGACTCCACTGTCTGCGACAGTAGTAGTGGCTCCAGCCGTTGCCTTCACGTGGGAAGTCAATCCATTCCGGATGGCCGAATTCGTTACCCATAAAGTTCAGGTAGCCTTCACCGCCTGCAGCCATAGAGATAAGTCTTATCATCTTGTGCAGGGCCATACCTCTGTTTATAACCGGAGTGTCAGACTCTTTGTTCATATCTGTGTACATTGCTGCATCACACAGACGGAACATAATTGTCTTGTCGCCAACCAGAGCCTGATCGTGGCTTTCTGCATAACCGATGTTCTTTTCGCCAGGTCTGCGCACCCGCAGTTCATACCAGATATGGTGAATATTCCAGTATTCATCCGGTGTATTTTTCAGCAGTTTTATCCACAGGTCAGGCATACCCATTGACAGACGGTAGTCAAAGCCTACACCGCCTTCTTCAATAGGAATACACATACCAGGCATTGCGGACATATCTTCTGCAATGCAGATCGCTTTAGGGTTTATTTCTTTAATCAGCGCTGTAGCCAGCTGCAGATATGTAACAGCTTCTGTATCTGTGTTCAGTGAGAAGTATTTGCCATAGCTGTCAAATGCCACACCCAGACCGTGATCGTGGTAAAGCATTGATGTAACGCCGTCAAAGCGGAAGCCGTCAAAGTGATATTCATCCATCCAGAATTTCAGGTTGGACAGCAGGAAATGGATAACTTCGTTTTTGTTGTAGTTGAACAGCTTTGTGCCCCATGCAGGGTGGTCGCCTCTTGGGCCATCGTGGAAGAACTGATGTGTTGTACCGTCAAATTCGTTCAGACCTTCAGCTGTGTTTTTTACAGCGTGGGAATGTACCACGTCCAGCAACACAGCAATACCCATTTCGTGTGCTGTATCAATCAGGCTTTTCAGTTCGTTTGGCAGACCAAAACGGCTGGATGCAGCAAAGAAGTTGGATACCTGATAACCGAATGAACCGTAATATGGATGTTCCATAATAGCCATAATCTGGATTGTATTGTAACCGCCCTCTTTGATTCTTGGCAGGATTTTATCACGGAATTCTGTGTATGTACCTACTTTTTCTTCTTCCTGTGCCATACCGATATGGCATTCGTAGATAAACAGTTCCTTTGCAGGTGTGAATTTTTTCTTTTTCCACTGATATGGTGCTTCATCCACAATTTCACAGCC
>CAZYSS010000007.1:0-34454 GCA_964649845.1 uncultured Oscillospiraceae bacterium | reverse complement strand
AGCCGTGCCACAGTGTGCGGTTGTCAGGAATAAAGATTTCCCATACACCGTTACCTATGTTTGTCAGCCTGTGGTCAAGCCAGTGCCAGTTGTTGAAATCGCCTGTAATATATACTTCTTCCGCAGCAGGTGCCCATTCACGGTAGAACCAGCCATCCACAGTTTTGTGGAAGCCAAAGTATTCATGGCCGTTTGCAAAATCTTTCAACGAAAGATTGTCACCCAGTAGTTCTTTTCTTTTTCTTTCATAGTTGGACATTCTCAATTCAATATCTGACTGAAATGGCTTCAGCATTTCATCATACTCAAATATTTTATAGTTCATGATTGTGCCTCCTTTTTTATTCCTATCATGTAACTCTTTTTTACATAATACCTCAATTTAAGTTTATCATATTTTACAAATAAATCAATATGTCAAAAATGTCAGGATATGGATATTACTGTCGCAATATTGTAAAATTCATATTTTACTTTTTCAGAATATATGATAAAATAATAAGATAGAATAATATGTAATAAAAATACGGAGGAAATGTTTTTGAAACAGGAAAATATCCGCAATTTTTCAATAATAGCTCATATTGACCATGGCAAATCCACACTGGCTGACCGTCTGCTGGAAAAAACAGGCAGCGTTGAAAAACGCCTGATGGAAGAGCAGCTGCTGGACAATATGGATATCGAACGCGAGCGCGGCATCACAATCAAAGCCCGTGCCGTTACAATGAACTATACAGCCCAGAATGGGGAAGAATACGAATTCAACCTGATAGATACACCTGGCCACGTTGACTTTTCATACGAAGTAAGCCGCAGCCTTGCAGCCTGCGAGGGCGCAATTCTGGTTGTGGACGCATCTCAGGGCATTGAAGCGCAGACACTGGCCAACACATATCTGGCCATAGAGCACGACCTTGAGCTGCTGCCTGTACTGAATAAAATTGACCTGCCAAGCGCAGAGCCTGAAAGAGTGGCAAATGAAGTAGAGGATATTATCGGTATTCCTTGTCTTGACGCCCCACGCATCAGTGCAAAAATGGGCATCAACATCGAAGAAGTGCTGGAAAGAATCACCACAGATATTCCTTCACCAAAAGGCGATGTGAATGCACCGCTGTCTGCACTGATTTTTGACAGCTTTTATGATTCATACAAAGGTGTTATCGTTTATGTGCGTGTAATGGACGGCACACTGAAACCGGGCCAGAGAATCAGAATGATGCAGACAGGTGCTGAATTTGATGTGGTTGAAGTTGGCCGTATGGGTGCAAAAGAACTGGTGCCTTGTCCTGACCTGAAAGCAGGCGAGGTAGGCTATATCACAGCCAGCATCAAATCTGTGCGAGACACACGCGTAGGCGATACAGTTACTCTGGTGGAAAACCCTGTGCCACAGGCACTGCCGGGCTATAAAAAGGTTACACCAATGGTTTACTGCGGTATTTACCCTGCAGACGGCGCACGTTATGGTGACCTGCGCGATGCCCTGGACAAACTGCAGCTGAACGACGCATCCCTGGTGTTTGAAGCAGAAACATCTGTTGCACTTGGCTTTGGTTTCCGCTGTGGCTTCCTTGGTCTGCTGCATCTGGAAATCATTATCGAACGTCTGGAAAGGGAATTTGACCTGGACCTGGTTACAACAGCACCATCTGTTGAATACCGCCTTACACTGGCAGACGGCACTACAATGCTGATTGACAACCCTACAAACTACCCTGACCCAGCCACAATTGTAAGCAGTGAAGAACCTATGGTAGACTGCCATATCTATTCACCAAAAGACTTTGTGGGCAGCCTGATGGAACTGTGTCAGGAACGCCGCGGCTTCTTCCGCGATATGACATATATGGATGAAACCCGTGTGGACCTGCATTATGAACTGCCTCTGGGTGAAATCATCTACGACTTCTTTGACTCCATCAAGTCCCGTTCCAAAGGCTATGCCAGCTACGAATATGAATTCAAGGATTTTGTACAGAGCAAGCTGGTACGTCTTGACATTATGCTCAACGGCGAAGTGGTTGACGCACTGTCACTTATTGTTCACGCTGACAAAGCTTATGAACGCGGCAGAAAAATTGCAGAAAAGCTGAAAGAGCATATTCCGCGCCAGCTGTTTGAAATCCCTATCCAGGCAGCTATCGGCGGCAAGGTTATCGCCCGTGAAACAGTAAAGGCTATGAGAAAAGACGTTCTGGCCAAATGTTACGGCGGCGACATTACCCGTAAAAAGCAACTGCTGGAAAAACAGAAAGAGGGCAAAAAGAAAATGCGCCAGCTGGGTACGGTAGAAGTACCAAGCGAAGCATTTACAGCTGTACTGAAACTGGATTAACAGTAATAATAAAAGAGAGATTTCGCAGGAAATCTCTTTTTTTTGTTGTAAAAAAATCCCCTGCATACAGCAGGGGATAGGTATATTTATCATTGTATCAGCCAAAAATTTCTTTGTAGATTGCCTGACCTGCAGGTGTTGTGGCTATACCGCCCATAGCTGTTTCTTTCAGCTGTGGTGGCAGCATTTTGCCAACCTTGAACATACTGTCAACCACCTGGTCAAACGGAATATGTGCTACCTGGCCTGCCAGTGCCATATCAGCGCTTATCAGTGCATTTACAGCACCGGATGCATTTCTCTGTGCACAAGGCAGTGCAACCAGACCGGCTACAGGGTCACATACCAGACCCATTACGTTAATCATTGCAAAACCTGCTGCATCCAGACATCTTTCGTCTGTAGCACCCATCATATATGCTGCAGCAGCTGCTGCCATACTTGCGGCAACACCACATTCAGCCTGACAGCCACCGTCAGCACCTGCAACTGTAGCATTTTTTGTGTATATGGCACCTACAGCACTGGCTGTAATCAGTGCTTCCAGTGTTTTTTCTCTGGAAACCTTTTTACCTTCCATCACACCCAGCAACACTGCAGGCAGAATACCACAGCTGCCGGCTGTAGGGCTGGCACAGATTTTACCCATAGAAGCATTTACTTCACTGCAGGAATATGCCAGAGACATAACATAGTTGATATATCCGCCTGTGATTGATTCACCTTTGGAATATTCGTACTGGCAGTTTGCCACACCGTCTACCAGACCGCCTTTTGTAGCCTGTTTGTGTTCCAGGGCTTTCAGTGCAGAGTTGAACATTATATCCAGTCTGTTTGAGAAATGCTGAATTACCCTTTCTTTTGCCATTCCTGTCAGCTTTACTTCGTTGTCAAGGGCAACTTCCCAGATACGCTTGCCTTTTTCATTACATACTTTTATCAGTTCTTCGGCATTTTTATACATAGCTTATTCTCCCTTGATATTTACTACTACAACGCTTATAACATTGTTTACCTGACGCAGTTCTTCAATAACATTTTCAGGAATAATATCGTCACATTCAATAACACAGAATGCTTTGTCACCACGGCTTGTACGGCTTACTTTCATAACACCGATATTGATATTGTTGAAAGCAAGTATTGTGGAAACATCACTTACAACACCCTTTACGTCCTGCTGCTGTACGATAACTGTAGGCATTGTGGCGTTCAGTTCACAGGCGAGGCCATTGATGTTTGTCACCAGAATTCTGCCGCCGCCCAGGGAAGCGCCTTCCACAAAAAACTCACTGCCGTCTTCTGTATAGAATGTGATTCTGGCTGTGTTTTCATAGTTGGATGGAATTTCTGTAGGGTAGAATTCAAATTCCACGCCTTTTTCTTTGGCAATTTCAAAGCTATGACCAAGGTTTTCGTCATCTTCGCTCATACCCAGTGCACCGGCAACCAGAGCATAGTCTGTGAAATGGCCGCGATAAGTGCTGGCAAAGGAACCACCCAGACCAAAACGAACCTTTTTGAAATCTTTATCGTATATAAGTCTTGCTGTCTTTGCCAGTTTGGCTGCACCTGCTGTATGAGATGAGGACGGTCCTATCATAACTGGACCCACAACATCCAAAAGACTGATATTCATAATTAACCTCCGTATTACACTTTATTTAAAAAAGTGTTCTGTTGGGTTAATTGTAACATATGAAAAGCAAAAAATAAATAGAAATTTATTTAAAACAGATGTTTCAAAACAAGTTATAATATGGTAAAATAAACAAGGAAATATATTAAATATAGCAAAGTAAAATCCGATTTTATATTTATTAATCAAATAATCATATTTTATAGTAAATGTGTAGTGAAATTTTACATAAATTTTACGTTTATTTATGCATTTTTTACACTTGTGACTATTGTACAAATATATTAAAATATATACTAGGTAGGTATGTGAAATTATGTCTTACGAAAAAAAGAAAAACTTTCTGATTGATTTTGGTTACTACGGAATCCTTCTCGTACTGGCTGTTCTGGCAGTCAAATATTCATGGGAATACCTTACTCCGTTTGTAATCGCCTTTGTGGTGGCGTTCGGCCTTAAACCACTGGTAAACGCGATAAATGTCTGGTTTAAAATCAAACGCAACGTGGCAGCTATTCTGACAGTGGCATTGTTCTACATCAGTGTGGGTGCTGTGGTGTCATTGATTGGCGTTCAGCTGTTTTTGCTGATACGCAATCTGTTTGTAATCCTGCCAGGCTATTATGAAAATGAAGTTGCACCTGTTGTATCTGATGTACTGCATCAGATTCAGCGGTTCCTGGCCAATATAGATCCGGGTATCACAGCTACGATGGAAGATTATATCAATGACCTGCTTTCACGTCTGGGCTCTGCAATTTCATCTGTTTCTGTATCTATGCTGTCCAAAATCTCAGGCGGCATCACACGGATACCGGGGCTGTTTATCAAAACACTTATTACAATTATAGCGTCTTTCTTTGTTTCAGTAGACTATTACAACATCACATACTTTATTGCCAAACAGCTGAGCACAAAACAGATATCCATTCTGTATGATGCGGAAAACTATGCCAAAACAGCTTTGGTGCAGTATATCAAATCATACTCTCTTATTCTGGGAATAACATTCTGTGAAATTGCTCTGGGGTTGTGGCTGTTGAGAGTAAAACACCCGGCACTTATAGCTCTGCTTATAGCTGTTTTTGACATACTTCCGGCGGTGGGAACCGGTGGTATCATTGTTCCTTGGGGTATCATAGCCATTATTTTAGGTAAAATACCTTTTGGTATTGGTATGCTTGCCCTGTATCTGATAGTTACTATTGTCAGAAACACAATTGAGCCAAAAATTGTTGGCGAACAGGTGGGACTCCACCCTGTTGCAACACTTATGGCTATGTTCCTCGGCACAAAAGTCATGGGTATTGTAGGCTTGTTTGGTTTCCCTATAGGATTGGTTATCCTCAAACAGCTGAACGACTCTGACAAAATCAAACTTTTTAAATAAGGAGAAAATTTCTTATGAGTATGGAAAGCGTACTTTCTCTCTGTGGCGGTCTTGCTCTGTTCCTCTATGGTATGCATATGATGAGTGACGGTCTGGAAGCTGCAGCCGGTGAAAGAATGAAGCAGATTCTCGAAAAACTTACATCCAGCACTTTTAAAGGTGTTCTGGTTGGTACAATCATCACAGCTATCATCCAGTCCTCCTCTGCCACAACAGTTATGCTGGTTGGCTTTGTAAACTCCGGCCTTATGGCACTTCAGAACACAGTTGGTGTTATCATGGGTGCCAATATCGGTACAACAGCAACAGGTATCCTGCTTTCTGTAGGTATCGGTGACGTTGCTCCACTTCTGGCTTTTGCAGGTGTTGCAATGATTATGTTCCTGAAAGACCAGAAAAAACAGGATATTGGCCTGATTCTTGCAGGTCTTGGTGTTCTGTTCCTCGGTATGAACATGATGAGCGATGCTATGCACGGCATGCGTGACAACCAGGCTTTCATCAATCTGATGACATCCCTGCGCAACCCTATTCTGGGTGTTGTTGTTGGTACACTGTTTACAGCTATTATCCAGTCCTCATCTGCATCCATCGGTATCCTGCAGGCACTTGCTCTGGCGGGTCTTGTAACTCTGGACAATGGTATCTATGTAATGTTCGGTTTTGCTATCGGTACTTGTGTTACAGCAGTTCTTGCTTCTATCGGCACAAATGCCAATGCAAAACGTGTTACAATTATCCACCTTGCATTTAATATCATAGGTACAGTGGTATTTGTAATAGCACTGCAGTTTGTTCCTTATGTAGAATTCTTTATGAATATGTTCCCGGATGAACCTGCAAAACAGATTGCAAATGCCTTCCTGGTGTTTAAAGTAATCACAACAATTATGCTCTTCCCATTCGCAAACAAGCTGGTTGAATTTTCAAAATGGGTTATCAAGGACGAGCCTGTTCCAGAAAAACGTCCATCCATTTCTGACAGAGCAAAAACAGTCACAGGTTACCATATGGGTACTTCTGCTATTGCAATCTCCCTTATCAGAGAAGAAGTTAACTATATGTATGACATTGCTAAAAAGAACGTTGCTCTCGCATTTGATGCTGTTATTGGCAATACTTCAGAATACGATGAAGAAATTGAAAAGAATGAAGATGAACTGGATAGACTGAATTCAGAAGTTTCCCAGTATATCTCTGACGTTCTCCATCACATCTCTGATGGTGACAGTGATGTAATCAGCGGTTACTTCAGAATTGTTGGTAACATCGAACGTATAGGTGACCACGCTACAAACTTTGCTGACTATACAAAATTCTTCCTTTCCAGAAACGAAAGACTTTCTGACAGGGCACAGACTGAAGTTGTTGAAATGAAGAGAGTTTCACTTGATGCAATGTCTCTGCTGGAAGGTGACAGACGTGATGATGCGGCCACAATGCTGACAAGCGTTGCAAGAGCAGAACAGGAAATCGACGATATCACAGACAACTACAGAAATGCACAGATGGACAGAATGAAAACAACTACATGTTCACCTGAAGCCAGCGTAGTATACGCAGAAATGCTGACAGACTTTGAACGTATTGGCGACCACCTGCTGAACATCGCAGAAGAATTTGCAAGAATGTACCCTGCAAAATAGTTTATTTCCGATTATAGAAGACTACCCATCCGGGTAGTCTTTTTTGTTTGTATCATATTTTTGTTATCAGCAATTTTACATAAAACACATCTAATTTTTACACATATTTTACAAAAATGCCAAAAATGCAAGACAAAGCCATTTCGCTGTGTTATGATATATTTAGATAAATAATTATTTATTATAACACAGACTGATAGCTTATCGGTCGGTTATGTTATTTAAAAGGGGGACATTATGACTCTTTCTGATTTTCTGTCACTTTGCGGTGGTCTTGGTATGTTTTTGTTCGGTATGCATATGATGAGTGATGGCCTTGAGGCTGCTGCCGGTGAAAAAATGAAAAAGCTGCTGGAAAAGCTGACTTCCAGCACATTTATGGGTGTAATCATAGGTACTATAATCACTGCACTTATACAGTCTTCTTCCGCTACAACGGTTATGCTGGTAGGATTTGTGAACTCCGGGCTGATGTCGCTGTCCCAGACGGTGGGTATCATTATGGGTGCCAATATCGGTGCCACTATGAACGGCGTACTTCTGGCTGTAGGCATTGGTGAATTGGCCCCTGCCATAGTGTTTGTAGGTTCCTGTATGATAATGTTTACCAAAAATGAAAAAACCAACCAGATAGGCAACATAATTATTGGTCTGGGTATTCTGTTTCTGGGTATGAATATGATGAGCGGTGCTATGGCCGGTCTGCGTGATTCAGAAGCCTTTATTCACCTTATAACTACTTTCAGAAATCCTCTTATCGGTGTCCGGGTAGGTACACTGTTCACTGCTGTTATCCAGTCATCTTCTGCTACGGTAGGCATACTGGAAAGCCTGGCCCTGGCAGGTCTTATCACCCTTGACAGCGGCATTTATGTAATGTTTGGTGCTACCATAGGCACTTGCATTACAGCAGCTATTGCTTCCATAGGTACCAGCACCAATGCAAAAAGAGTAGCGGTTATCCATCTGCTGTTCAATGTTATAGGTACTGTTGTGTTTGTGGCAGGCTGCCAGATATTCCCGTTTGTAGGTCTGGTGGAAAAAATGTTCCCAAATTCTGTTTCGGTGCAGATTGCCAATGCCCATGTTATTTTCAAAATCGTAACCACTGTGCTGCTGTTCCCGTTTGCAAAATGGCTGGTGGATATGGCTAATATAATAATCAAAGACAAAGAGCAACGGCAGGCAAGACCATCTATTGCTGAAAGAGCCAAAACTGTTGCAGGCTATAATGTGGGTAGCAGTGCTATTGCAATTTCACTTATAGCTGAAGAAATCAATTATATGTATGATATTGCTTTGCGCAATATGTCTCTCAGCTTTGATTCACTTCTGAAAAGAACTGTTGAATACGAGGCAGAGATACGTTCCAACGAAGACACCCTTGACAGGTTGAATCGGGAGATTTCCCATTATATTTCAGGCGTAATCAGCAACAAAATGCCTCTTCGAGACAGTGAGATCATCAGCGGATATTACCGTATAGTAAGCAATATAGAACGTATAGGCGACCATGCCATGAATTTTGCAGGTTATGTGAAGTTTATTGTAAATCAGGATATAGCTTTCTCTGAAAGAGCTATGAGCGAGATACAAATGATGAAAGATACATCTGTGAATGCTATGAACCTGCTGACAGGCGATAAACAACACGAAGCCGGACAACTGCTGGAAAGTGTAGCCAGAGCAGAGGGATATATCGATGATCTGACAGATGATTACCGTAATGCGCAGATGGACAGAATGAAGACAACTTCATGTTCGCCGGAAGCCAGCATTATCTATGCAGAACTGCTTACAGACTTTGAGCGTATCGGCGACCATCTGCTGAATATTGCAGAAGAATTTGCAAGAATGTACCCGGAAAAATAATTTGTTTCCAATTATCGAAGACTACCCATCCGGGTAGTCTTTTTTGTTGGGAGTGAATGAGATAGCATCCCGGACGTCCTGCAAACGAGCGAACACAGTTCACCCCTGCGGTTTTGGAATAAAATGGATTCCGTGAATAATGAAAAAAATTGATTTTCTGCTGGAATCGCGCAAGGGGAGAGTAGATATATTAACTGTCGGTGAAACAACCACCCCCTGGTTTTGCCATTTCGACGCCGCGCTTGCTTTAGCTGTTACTGCGTGTTTACCCAAAAACAAAAACCATTGACGGAAGTCAATGGTTTTTACTGTCAATATTGGTTTGTGAACAAAATCATACTTTGTTCTTTTCCTGCAGATAACACACAGGGCACAGGGATTCGTATTCAACGTTGTTTTCGTTGTCTATTGCCACCTGCGCGCCTTCAAATACAAAGCTGCCATTTATCTTTCTGGCGTTGAACATAGCTTTTTTGCCGCAACGGCATATGGTTTTCAGTTCCTCAATGCTGTGGGCCAGCTCCAATAGTCTGCTGGATGCCGCAAAACCGTTGGTGAGGAAGTCTGTTCGCAGCCCGTAGCAAATTACAGGGATATCCATGCTTACAGCAAGCCAGAATAATTCTTCTGTCTGTGGAACGGACAGAAACTGGCATTCATCCACGAATATGCAATGCAACTTGCCTTTTTCGGCAATATCCTGTTCAATTATATTTTTTATACTGTCAGCGGCGCCAACCAGATAATTCACCTGTCTGGACACACCCAGTCTGCTGACAACACTGTCAGCACCTTTGGTGTCTATCATTGGTTTCATAATTACTGTGCGCATACCGCGCTCTTCGTAATTGTGGGCAGACTGAAGCAGGACAGTTGATTTGCCGCTGTTCATAGCGCCGTATTTGAAATAAAGTTTAGCCATTTTTTATTCCTGTGGTTTGTCGTCTTTATGTGTAATTCTGTAGGAAAGTGCCATCAGATTGTCGCGCAGATGCACGTTTTCAACTATCAGGCTGTCATCATATACGCTGAAATCAAAGTGTGAATAGTTCCAGATGCCCTTTACGCCGCTTTTGATAACCTGTGGGGCCAGGTCTTCTGCTGCAGCTTTGTCTGTACAGGCAATGATAATATCCACATGCTCTTTCTGGCAGTATTCAACAAAATTGTCGATTGAAAGAATTTCCAGACCAAACAGCTTGTTGCCGATAATGGCTTTGTCATTGTCAAAAACTGCAATCAGTTCAACACCTGTATTTTCTTTGATAACAAAGTTTGCAATTGTGATACCCAGATTACCTGCACCCAGTAGAACAGCGCGCAGCTTGTTTTCAGGGAATAACAGTTTTTCAATTTCGCTGTGGAGAAGTTCCACAGAATAGCCAACGCCCTGCTGACCAAAACCGCCGAAGCAGTTGAAGTCCTGACGCACCTGGCTTGGTGTAGAACCCATAATATTGGCCAGCTGGCTGGATGATATACGGGTTGTGCCATTGTTTTTCAGGTCAGTGATATATCTGTAATATCTTGGTAAACGACGGATTACCGGTAAAGATGCTTTAAGATGAGACATACAAGTACCGCCTTTCTCTAAATGTTATTAATATAACAATTATACTACATTTTGGCGGTTTGTCAATTTTTAGACAAAGATTTTCGCGAATATATATTCATTAAAAGCCAACACTGTAAAAAAACACAGGAGGGCTGTTATGGACAGGGAAGATAATAATATAAACGGTCATGAAAAAGATGGTATAGTGGAAAAAACCAAGGGCAGGCACCCTATACATTGCCTTACGATTATAGGTCAGGTAGAGGGTCATTCCGATGCAGGCGGGTCTATGAAAACCACCAAATATGAACACGTTATACCCCAGCTGATACGGGTGGAGGAAGACCCGGAAATAAAAGGACTGCTGGTAATACTGAACACAGTAGGCGGTGATGTGGAGGCAGGACTGGCTTTGTCAGAACTTATATGCGGCATGACCAAACCTACAGCCAGTCTTGTGCTGGGGGGCGGACATTCCATAGGTATACCTCTGGCGGTTTCTGCAGACCGCTCATTCATAGTGCCCACAGCCACAATGACAATTCATCCTGTACGCCACAGCGGCACTGTGCTGGGTGTAAGCCAGACTATGGATTACCTGAAAGCAATACAGGACAGGATAACAGGCTTTGTTGCAGCCAACAGCAGCATCTCACAGCAGCGTTTTACCCAGCTGATGATGAATACCGGTCAGCTTGTTATGGATGTGGGTACGGTGGTCAACGGCACACAGGCTGTAGAAGAGGGACTTATAGACCAGATAGGCTATCTGTCTGATGCCATAGAATTCCTTTATTCAGAAATTGAAAAAGACAAATAACAGTTTAAAAAATCATAAATATATGATATAATATTATGATGTAATACTATGTTGTTTATTTCGCACCGGGGTGTACCCCGGGCTTACATATACGGAGGAATTTATGACAATTTTTGACGCTGTTATGCAGGGAATTATTCAGGGACTTACAGAGTTTCTGCCCATATCCAGTGACGGACATCTTTCAATCTATCAGCATTTTACAGGCAATTATGGTGAAAATGCTCTGATTTTTACCCTTGTGCTTCATCTTGGCACACTTATTGCAGTGCTGGTTACATACAGAGAAACTATATTTGAACTGATAGGGGAAGCATTTTCAATGTTGTATGACCTTTTTCACGGTCGTCTTTTCCGCCGTCAGCCAAATCAGCTGCGAAAAATGATTTATATGCTGGTGGTTACCACTCTGCCGCTTTTCGGCTTTGTGCTGATAAAGGATTTCATCACATCCTTTGCAGAGGACAGTGATATTATTGTGGAAGGCGTATGCTTCCTGTTTACTGCACTGATGCTTTTTATGGCTGCAAAATGTGTGAAAGGCAGAAAAACTGCCAGAGATATGACAATCAGGGAAGCGCTGGTTATAGGCATTTTCCAGGGACTGGCAATACTGCCTGGTGTGTCCCGCTCCGGTTCCACAATTTCCAGCGGTCTGCTGCTGGGTTTCAGCAAGGAATTTATGGTTACATATTCCTTTATCCTCAGTATCCCAGCAATCTTGGGCGCTTGTGTGCTGGATATCCCAGAAATCATAGCTGCAGGTATGGTTTACTCCTGGCCGGTTATCATTGCAGGCCTGGTTTCCAGCGCAATTGTAGGTTTCCTGGCAATCAGACTTATCCGTTATCTGGTAATTAATGACAAATTTATTGTTTTCTCATATTATACATTTATACTGGGTATAGTAGTGCTTGTTCTCGGTCTTGCCGAAAGATTTATGGGAATCACTTTTGTGATATAAAATTAAGGAGATATTATGGCAAATAAATC
Source organism: uncultured Oscillospiraceae bacterium (assembly GCA_964649845.1). GTDB lineage: Bacteria > Bacillota > Clostridia > Oscillospirales > Ruminococcaceae > RGIG3102. Next base: position 22,198 of record CAZYSS010000007.1, on the reverse strand, counting down.
AGGGGCAAAGAAAACTGCCTCCAAAACAACTACCAAAAAGACCACTGCGTCAAAATCTACTTCAAAAACCAGTACAAATGCAAAAAGCAGTACAAAAAAACGCGGTCGTCCATCAAAACGGGCCAAAAAGCAGGCTGATATTAACCGCGCCTGGAGTATTGTGATGTTTGCTCTCGGTCTGGTGATTACAGCCATGGCATTTGTGCCGGGAGAAAAATTCTGGGCATATCTGCGCCTTAATTTCCTGTTTGGTATATTTGGCTTTTCCAGCTATCTTATCGGTCCGGTACTGCTTTACATAGGTGTGCTTACAGTAAGTGACAAGCCGGTAAAACTGAAAATGTTCTGGGCTGCAGGTTTTATACTGTTGCTTTCAAACTTTGTGCAGATATTCTTTGCAGGGAATGTGGCAGGTGCCACACTGGCTGAAAAACTGATTGAACTGCACTATCTTGGCAAAACAACGGTGCTTACCGGCGGCGTGTTGTCAGTTCTTATGGCGTTGCCAATGCAGGCAGCATTCGGTTCCACTGCATCAAAAATCACCATCACAGTGCTGACAGTGGCTTTCTTTATGTTTTTGACAGACACCACACCTTACGACATTTACATAAAGATGAAAGAAAAGGCCATCAGGGAAAAAGACCTGCTGGCACAGCAGATGGAAGCCAGCCGTGCTGCAAAAGCTGAAAAACAGCGGCTGAAAGAACAGCAGAGGGCAGAAAATGAAAGACTGCGACTTGAAGCTGAAAAAGAAAGACAGATTCTGGAGGCCACAAAACCTAAATTCAACACAAGACAGATTGATTTTGAAATAGATGACCAGCCGTCTGTGAATGTGCTGGAAGAAGGGACTGATTTTACAGAGGTTGATGTACAGGAAAAACTGCAGCAGACTTTTGATAATGTGAAGGAAGAAAAGTCCATTGAGCAGCAGAAAATCGATGAAATAATGAAAAAACTGAATCTTTCACAGGGTACGGATTCTGCAGAACAGGCTAAAAAGGAAAATACAGAGAAAACTCTCACTGAAATTGAAAAGGCAAAAAATACCCTGTCTGCACAGGAAAAGGCTGCAATTGTTCCTCTCAGCGATGTTGCACCGGAACTTGCACCGGAAGACAAAGCTTATATCTACAAGCATCCGCCGCTTGACCTGTTTGAAAAAGGCGGTATAGGCAATCAGGGAGATGTGGAAAACGAGCTGAAAACCAATGCCAAAAAGCTGGTGGACACACTGGAAAGCTTTGGTGTACAGACCAGAATTATAGACATCAGCCGTGGGCCTGCAGTTACACGTTATGAACTGCAGCCACTGGCAGGTGTGAAAATCAGCAAGATTACAAACCTGGCAGATGATATTGCCCTTAATCTGGCGGCCAGCGGTGTAAGAATTGAAGCGCCTATTCCAAACAAGGCTGCTGTAGGCATTGAAGTGCCAAACAAAAAAGGCAGTAGCGTAAATATCAGAACAATTTTTGAAAGCCGGCAGTTCCGCAACGCAACCAGCCCGCTGACAATTGCACTGGGTATGGACATTGCAGGTAACGTGGTTACAACAGACCTTACCCGTATGCCTCATCTGCTTATTGCAGGTTCCACAGGCAGGGGTAAATCTGTATGTGTAAATGCTATTATCACATCATTCCTGTATAAATCCAGTCCGGAAGATGTAAAACTGATACTTATCGACCCTAAAGTGGTTGAACTGGCTGAATACAACGGCATACCACACCTTATGATGCCTGTTGTTACAGAGCCTAAAAAAGCTGCAGGCGCCCTTGGCGGGGCTGTAGCAGAAATGGAAAAACACTACCGCCTGTTTGCAGAAAACTCTGTAAGGGATATTAAATCCTTCAATAAGCTGGCAGCAGCACAACCTGAACTGGCTCTGGAAAAGATGCCATATATTGCAGTTATTATTGACGAGCTGGCAGACCTTATGATGGTTGCGGGCAAAGAGGTGGAAGATTATATCTGCCGTCTGGCACAGAAAGCCCGTGCAGCGGGTATTCACCTGATTGTTGCCACACAGCGTCCGTCTGTTGATGTTATCACCGGTCTTATCAAAGCCAACATCCCAGCCAGAATTGCATTTGCGGTTTCCTCTCAGGTGGACAGCCGCACAATCCTTGACGGTGGCGGCGCTGAAAAACTGCTGGGTATGGGCGATATGCTGTTCCTGCCTCTGGGTGCAAGCAAACCTACCCGTGTGCAGGGCACATATGTAAAAGACGAAGAAATATCTGCAGTTATAGAGTTTATCAAACGCGACTTTGTGGCTGAATACAATCAGGAAATGATTGACAATATGGAAAAACTGGCCACAAAGGATAAAGGTTCTGCCTCATCTTCTGATGATGGCAGTGAAGCAAGGGACGAAATGCTGCCAAAAGCCATAGAGGTTGTTGTAGAGGCCGGACAGGCTTCCACATCATTGCTGCAGCGCAGATTGAAACTGGGCTATGCCCGCGCTGCCCGTATTATGGATGAAATGGAAGGTATGGGTATTATCGGCCCGTATGAAGGCAGCAAACCACGTCAGGTACTTATCACAAAAAATCAGTGGCTGGAAATGACTCTCAGCCAGAGCGAATAATATGAACTTCTGAATGACTCCCTCTGATGAGGGAGAAATACAAAAATGTACAGGCGATTAGCCAATCGTCTGTAAAACAATCAAACGAAAGGACACCTATGTATACAGAATTTTTACCGATTTCAAGACAGGAAATGATAGAAAAAGGCATAGACCAGCCGGACTTTGTTGTGGTTGGCGGTGACGCATATGTAGACCACCCATCATTTGGCACAGCGGTTATCGCACGTCTGGTGGAAGCACTTGGTTTCAAGGTTTGTATACTTGCTCAGCCGGCATTCCACAGCTGTGAAAGTTTCAAAGAATTCGGCAAGCCAAAATATGGCTTCCTTATTGGCAGCGGCAATGTGGACAGTATGGTTACACATTACACAGTGGCAAAACGCCGCCGCGAAACAGACGATTACTCCCCGGGCGGCAAAAACGGTCTTCGCCCGGACAGAGCGCTGACAGTCTACAGCCGTCTTGCAAAAGAGGCATATCCTGACCTGCCTGTTGTTATCGGCGGTATTGAAGGCTCCCTGCGCCGCTTTGCCCATTATGACTACTGGAATGATGAGGTTATGCCATCTATCCTGATAGACACAGGTGCCGACATCCTTTCCTACGGTATGTCAGAAAGACAGACCTATGAAATCGTCACACGTCTGGCAAAAGGCGAACCGATTGAATCTATGACAGACATTCCGGGCACCTGTTATCTCACCACACAGGACATGCTGCCACAGGGCTATGTGGAATGCGCCGGCTTCAACAGGGTGAAATCAGACAAAATTGCATATTCAAAGGCAACACGCCTGCAGATGGAAAATCAGGACCATATCAAAGGCAAGACAATAGTGCAGAAACAGACAGACACACTGTATATGGTGCAGAATCCACCTGCAAAACCTCTGTACAGAAAAGAACTGGACAAACTGTTTACCCTGCCTTTCACACGTCTGCCACACCCAAGCTACGAAAAACTGGGCGGTGTGCCGTCTATCCGTGAAGTGGAATTTTCCATTATACATAACCGCGGTTGCTACGGCGGCTGCAACTTCTGCGCTATCACAATGCATCAGGGCCGTTTTGTAACCAGCCGCAGCCACGAAAGCGTGGTGCGTGAAGCTGAAATGATTACAAAAGCACCTAATTTCAAAGGCTATATCCACGATATTGGCGGTCCTACAGCAGACTTCCGTTTCCCATCCTGCCGCAAGCAGGTGACAGAGGGTATGTGTACAGACAGAAAATGTCTTGCACCTACACCTTGCCCTAATCTGCTGGTAGACCACAGCGATTATCTGGAGCTGCTGCGCAAAGTCCGCAATATTGAAGGTGTGAAAAAGGTGTTTGTACGTTCAGGCCTGCGCTTTGACTATATGATGCAGGAAAAGAACGATGAATTTATCACAGAACTGGTACAGCATCACGTAAGCGGACAGCTGAAAGTTGCTCCGGAACATTTGTCAAACAACACCCTCAAGCATATGGGTAAACCGCCAATCGGCGTATATGACAGATTCTCAAAGAAATTCTATCAGGTTACAAAGAAAATCGGCAAAGAACAGTACCTTGTGCCATATCTTATGTCCAGCCATCCTGGCAGTACAATCAAAGATGCGGTAGACCTGGCAGTTTACCTTGCCAAAAATCATATCCGCCCTGAACAGGTGCAGGATTTTTACCCAACACCGGGCACAATATCCACATCTATGTACTACACCGGTCTGGACCCATACACGCTCAAACCTGTTTATGTGGCAAAAGACAGGGAAGAAAAGGCCCTGCAGCGTGCACTCCTGCAGTATTACAATCCTAAAAACCGTCAGAAAGTTATGGATGCACTGAAAAAAGTACATCGTGAAGACCTTATTCCGCTGCTGCTTGGCACAACACCAAGGGCAAAGAGCGAAATGGCTGCCAAAGGTGCCACACCTAACCGCAAAAAGAAATCGGCAGGTGACTGGAGAGAAATCCAGAAACGAAATAAACGGATGGGTAACAAGAAGCAGTGAAAAAACACAGAATTATAAAACTGTTTTCATTGTTGCTGTCGGTTTGCCTGTTGTTTACTGCCTGCAGCGGACTGCAACAGCAGGGGCGGTCGACTTACAACAATACTGTCACAATGCTGGATGTTGGTCAGGCAAGCTGCACTCTTATTGAAAGCGATGGTCAGTTCTGCCTTATAGATGCAGGCAAAGCAGGCGGCAGTACAGATATAGTGTCTTATCTGCGGGAGCGCAAGGCAGAAAAGATAGACCTGCTGGTGCTTAGTCATTTTCATTATGACCACACATCTGAAGCGCTGGATATTATCAGGAATTTTGATATAGGTACTATTCTTATCCCAAACCTGACTGATGAAAACAAACCTGATACATATTTTTATAAATCACTTGTGGAGGATGCTGCCAACGGTTATTACAACCTTGCTTATGGGTCACAGGGACTGCAGTTCAGCATCGGCAGCGGCACTCTGACAGTGCTGGCAGATACCTGTAACAGTGAAAATATCAATAATACATCAATAGCTGTCAGCTATATAAACGGTGATTTTGTATATGTGAACACCGCTGATACAGAGGCGGACAGGGAAGCGGAAATCCTGAATCTCATGCCTGAAAATATTGATTTTCTCACAGCGGCTCACCACGGCTCATCAGACTCCAATTCAGCTGAATTTCTGCAGCGACTGAACCCTGCATTTGTGGGTATCTCCTGTGGCAAGGACAACAGCTATGGTCATCCACATAAGGCTGTGCTGAACAGGCTGGCAGAAATGGATATTCCATATGAAATCACATATGAAGCCGGCAATATTGTGCGCTATATGCACACAAGCTGATTAACCTTATATTAAAAAAGGACACTTGTTACAGTGTCCTTTTGTTTTTGTGATTGGTGTTATAATGCTGAAAAAGCGATAAATAATATACAAAAAGTAATATTTACACGAAATATTTATAAAAGTATAGTTTCAGATTCTGTTTTGCATTAAAACAGGGAACTTTGCAAGAAAAAATAATTTTATGCGAAATAAAAAATCTCTTTGGTATGTGTATGTACCAAAGAGATTATTATGTAATTCAAAATGATTTATTTTTTGATTGTGATTTTGCCGTCAATATATGCACCGTGGCTGATTGTGATATATTTTGCTGTGATGTTGCCTTCAACGTGTGACAGTTCATCAAAGCTCGCGTCACCGTCAATAACCATATCGCCGATAATTTTGCCGGAGCAAACAATGCTTCCTGCTGTGATATTACCGTTGATTTCAGAACCTACAGCAAGGTTTACATTGCCGGAAATTGAAACATTGCCTTTCAGCACGTTGGAAATAACATCAAGGTTGTTGGCTTTAACATTACCTTCGATTTCAGAATGAAGAATAACATTACCTTCTGATGAAATATCGCCTTTGAACTGGCCACCGATTTCCACATCTCCCTTGCTGGACAGGTTGCCTTCAAATATTGTACCTTCGCCCAGAACAGTTCTGGAATATACAGGTTTGTTTTCAACAGGTTTAACTTCTGTTTTTGTTTCAGCTTTCACTTCAGGTTTGCCTTCTTTCTTCTTTTCTGGTTTTGGAGCTGATTTAACTTCCTTTTTTGTCACTTCAACATTAGTTTCATCAGCTTTTTTGTTAGGCTCTTTGCCGATACCAAACATTTCAAACATTGCCTGGTTAAAGTTTTCTTTAGAACTCATTACTTTTTCTCCTTATTATTTTAACTGTAAGCGAACAACACAGGCTTAGTCTGCGGTGTCAATCTATCAAAAGAGTATCCCTGCTCTTTTAATGTCTGAATAATTGCAGGCAGTGCCTGTACTGTGGTAGTTCTTGAATATGAATCATGCATCAGCACAACAGCCCTGCTGGTTTTTCCTACGCCGGTCACTACATTGTTGACTATGGCATTGGTGGAAAGCAATACACTGCTTGCATCGCCGGAAGATACGTTCCAGTCAAAAGGAACAAAACCACGGCGCAACATTTCACTTATTATGTCCATGTAAACCTGATAATTATAGCTGTTGATACTGCCGCCGGCAAAACGGAAATGGGTAGGAGTTACACCGGTGGTTTCTTTTATCAGAGTGAAAATCTGATACATATCATCCAGATAAGCATCTACAGATTCGTAAATTTTTTTGTATTGATGGGTATATGTGTGCATTGCCAGGGTGTGTCCCTGTGCAACAATATCTTTCATAGCCTGGGCAGAGAAAGAATCAGTAGTACCCACCACAAAAAATGTAGCCTTTATGTCTTCTTCAGCCAGAATTTCCAGTACTTCAGGCGTTCTTGAGGAAGGACCATCATCAAATGTGAGATAAACGGTATTTGGAACACTTTCTGATGCATCCAGAGGCTGAGGAGCATAGAAATCAGGGTATTTATTCTGGTATTCAGGAGTTTCCGGTTTGATATTATAGTCTGGAAGGTAGTCGTATAAGGATGTCGTCTGTTTGGCAAGTGACACGGTTTCGGTCTGCTGCGACAGGTTTTCATATTTATTTTTATAATGAAAACTGGTGTATGTCGGTATAAGAATAGCGATTATTACTACCAGCAAAATCATGTTTTTGAAAAACCTGACACTGCCAATATACATCTTTGATAACCTCCTGATAATATGTGTGTTTTATTTCAGTTATCCTTGGGTAAACATATAAATAAGTTTATAATAAAATAGGTATTTTGTCAATTATTGCTGTATATTTAAATCATACAGTCCTGAATATATTTTTATTTTCCGAAAGAAACAGAATAAATTAAGCGGTGTTATGATAATTATATTTATTAGGATGCCGGATTATGATTGATTGTTTTGTAAGAGAAAAATTTTCAGCCAAGTCTTTCTGTTTCGCTGATATTTCACAATTATGTTTTATACTGTAATCAGCAGGAGGAATTCCTATGATTACAATATTCAACAGAAAAGAAGTTGTCACTACTTATGATGTGGAAAAATATGCCAATACAAGAGATGATTTAAGAGCTGTAACGGCTATAAACAAAAAAGACAGTTTCTGACGAAGCTGTCTTTTTATTATTATACATTATATTATAAAAAATATTATAAAAATATTATAAAATTTTGTTACTGTGGCACAATAAAGTTTATGCTGCCCGGTACAATTTCAAATACTACCTCTTTCAGATATTCAGATTCTCCGTCATTTACCAGTGCGAATTTTTTTGGTGCCTTTACTTTTACCTTTTTGCACTGGGCATATCTGATGTATTTTTTCATACCAGGGTCTTCGTACTGTGTACCTGATGTGAAATTCTTTATAAACAACGGCAATTTTACACGGCTTGGCGGCAGTGTGATATTTACATCTATCAGCCCGTCACGGGTACTGGCTCTCGGTGTTACCATAAAGCCACCGCCACAGGCTATACCATTGCTTACAGCGCACATCAGAGTTTCGCCGGCAAACAGCAATTTGTCATCGACCCATATTTCCATAGGTCTGCCCAGCTTTTTGCAAACATTGTAGGCGATTGAAATATTGTATGCCATACTTTTGCCGATAAGGGGTATCTTTTTGAATTTAGGCATATCAACTGCTGTATTGGCATCAAAGCCCATATTGCATATGTTTATGCAGTGTTTGCCGTTATATGTAATTGTATCTGTTTTCACACTTGGCGAAAACAGCTGTTTTTCAAGGTCAAAGAAAGTTTTTTTATCCACGTCAAAATTGCGGATAAAGTCATTTCCTGTGCCCAGAGGGAATATGCCAACCTCTGCATTGTCGCAGCCTGCACAGCCGTTTATCACCTGATTCAGTGTGCCATCACCGCCAAATGCATAAAAACGATATTTTTTGCTGCTGTCAGCACACATCATTTTTACATAGGCAGTAACATCCTCACCGCTTTCAGAAATATGTATCTGATATTTCAGCCCGGCTTTGCCACAGGCTTTCTGGATATGAGGAATCATAGACAAGGCTGTCTTGTTTTTCCCTGCCGCAGGATTAAATATAAATATATAGTTCATCGTAAGATACTCCTGTAGTAAATCATACATAATAATTGTATATTTACAAAAAGGAAAATTCAATAGTTTTACAAATTATTCAGTTAATTTTGTATATATTTTCAATAGAATATGCTTATCATAAATGCTATACTGAAAATATAAAGATTTGGCAAAATCAATAAAAACAAGAAAGGTGACGACTATGGGTGTTGAAACATTAAGAAAAGTTAAACTTGGCAATTATCCTACTCCTCTGGAAAAAATGGAGAATATGACAAAGCTGCTTGGCAAAGGTGATGTGTACATCAAACGTGATGACGTGACAGGCCCTGCTTTTGGCGGCAACAAAACAAGAAAACTGGAATATCTTATCCGGGAAGCAATTGACACGGGCTGCACAGCGGTTCTTACTGTTGGCGGCACACAGACAAACCATGGCCGTACCACTGTTGGTGCAGCTGTTAAATATGGTCTGAAACCAATTCTCGTTCTCTCCGGTAAAGATAACGGCTATCTCTCCGGCAACCTGAACCTGGATGCAATGATGGGCGCAGATATTTACTTTGTGGAAAACCCTGCAGATTCTCCAAAAGTTATTGAAGATGTATGTAAAAAATACGAAGAACAGGGCGACAAGGTTTATGTTATCCCTGGCGGCGGTTCCAATCCTGTTGGTGCAGTAGGCTACATTATGTCTGTAAAAGAAATCCTGGACCAGATGAAAGAACAGAATATCAGAATTGACCACCTGGTATGCACAGTAGGTTCTATGGGTACATTTGGCGGTATGATTCTGGGTGCAAAATACTTCAATGCCCCATTTGATGTTATTGCAGTGCCGGTATCACCAGCACCAAAAGGTGACAAGGAAAAACAGGTGGCAGAATTTGTAAACAAAGTAAGCGCTACATACGATATGGGTATCACAATCACACCGGAAGATGTTAAAATTGCATATGGTCCGGATGATGCACCATATTCAGGCGAACAGTACAACAAGCCAGACCCTATCACAAGAGAAGCAATCATCACTCTGGCAATGAACGAAGGTATTTTCCTTGACCCTACATATACAGGCAAGACCTTCCGTGCTTTTATGGACCTTGTTAAAGAAGGCGAACTTATAAAAGAAGGCGAAACAGCTCTCTTCCTCCACACAGGTGGCGCAATGGCACTGTGGACAAAAGAACATCTGGACGATATGCAGGACCAGTTGAGAGCAAACTGCAAAACTACACAGCTTTAATACAACATATAATGAACACAAAGCAGGGCTTTTGCCCTGCTTTTCTTTTTATGTTCCGAAAAATCATTATATAAAAGATAATATAATATATTTATATAATATACATATATATTGTAACCGCGTAAAAAGCAGGCAATAGAATATATCAGATTCTTTTATATATAGCCTGATAATGCTTTGCTTTGTTAAAGTAAGCCATAATTGATGCTTGTATTTATGTTAAATTGCACAATAATGTAATTATATGCATAAACTATGCATAATATGTATTTTAATGCGCTGTTTTATGTACAAATGTTTCATTTTATTATACTTTTGACGCTGAAAATGCAAAATAGTCATTTCTTTATCAAAAAATAGACAAAAAAATATCAATGTATATTTTCGAAAGTAAAAGGCCTGTTTTTGATTAAAAATTAAAAAAAATAGTGATTTTGTATTCCTGGGGAGAGCAGTTGTGTTTTATGAAAAGCTAAATTGACATAATTTTGTAACTTTTATTTGTGAGAAGTTACAAATGAATTGTTCAAAAATGTGCATATTTTAACGCTTTTCACAAATAATTCATTTATTGTTCATAAATTGTTGACTATGTGATAAATATGCATTATAATACCACCATAGCAAACAAACAGTATATTTGATGTATATCAACTTAAATATAACTATTCGTTTGATTTATATTTTATTAGGAGGAAACTCATATGAAAAAACTCATTGCTTTGGCTCTCGCAGCAGTAATGGCATTCTCTCTCGTTGCATGTGGCGGCGGTGAAGAAGGCGGTTCTACAGAATCTCTTGGTAAAGTAGCTATCATCACTGGTACAGTTACACAGGGTGAAGAAGACTTCCAGGCTGCAGAAAAAATGAAAGCAAAATACCCAGACAGAGTTATCACAGCTACATATCCTGATAACTTTGACAAAGAAACAGAAACAGTTATTTCCAACGTTGTTTCTCTCGTTTCTGACCCAGATGTAAAAGTTCTGGTATTCCAGCAGGCTGTTTCCGGCGCTCGCGCTGCTATCGACGCTGCTAAAGAAATCAACCCAGATCTGCTTGTTCTCCTGGGCGTTGCTCACGAAGAAGCTAACATCATCTCACCAGTTGCTGACGTTATCGTTGGTACAGACGGTATCAGAACAGGTCTGACAATCCCACAGCAGGCAGCTAAAATGGGTGCTAAAACACTTGTTCATTACTCATTTGCTCGTCACCTTGCTGGTACAGCTACACAGGAACGTGTTGCAAACTTCAAATCTGAATGTGAAAAACTCGGTATTGAATTTGTAATGGCTGACGCTCCAGACCCACTGTCTGACGTAGGCGTTGCTGGCGCACAGCAGTTCATGCTTGAAGACGTGCCAAAAATGGTAGAAAAATACGGCAAAGACACAGCATTCTTCTCAACAAACTGTGCTCTTCAGGAACCATTGCTGAAAAAAGTTCTTGAACTTGGCGCTATCTACCCACAGCCATGCTGCCCATCTCCATACCATGCATTCCCTAACGTTCTTGGTATCGAAATCCCAGAAGACAAAGCTGGTGACGTAGAATACTGCGTAAGCGAAGTAACAAAAGCTATTGCTGAACTCGGTATGACAGGCAGAACATCCACATGGACATGTCCAATGAACATGGCTTACATCGGCGGTCTGACAGAATACGGCCTCGATTGGATCGATGCAGGTTGCCCAGAAGACGCAAGATTTGACCCAGATGCTATCGCTGCATGTATCGGTGAAGCTGCAGGCGGTAACGTAACATACAATGTACAGGTTATCGACGGCATCGAATATCCAAACATTCTGGTATTCCTCGGCGAATACATCACATTCTAATCTGTAAAAAAACTGACTTTATAATCAGGGATTTATAAAAGATACAGTACAGGGGAGAAGCTACTTCTCCCCTTATTGTATAAATACCCTGATCAGATAAAAAATCTTTATTTTACAATCCCTGAACAATCCCTGAAATTTAAAATTTTTTCAAGGCTGTTAAAAAACAGCTTTTTTAATTTGATTTTTCTGTTTCCCATATAGGGAAATTTAACATAACACTAAAATATATGAGGTGATTTTTTTGGAAAACTTAAAACCTGTTCTTGAGATGGTAGACATTAAAAAGAACTATTTTGGCAACCAGGTTCTTAAAGGTGTTTCCCTGAAAGTTATGCCGGGCGAAATTCACGCACTCTGTGGTGAAAACGGCGCCGGTAAATCCACACTGATGAACATTCTCTTTGGTATGCCTGTTATTCACAGCACAGGCGGTTACGAAGGCCAGATTCTTATGGATGGCGAGGCTATTGAAATCAAAACTCCTCGTGATGCTATGAAATACGGTATCGGTATGGTTCATCAGGAATTCATGCTTATCCCTGGTTTCTCCATCGAAGAAAACGTAAAACTTAACCGTGAACCTCTGAAAGAAAGCATTCTGGGTAAATTCCTTGGTGACCCAATGAAAAACCTGAACCGCGAAGAAATCAGAAAAGATACACAGGCTGCTCTTGACCAGCTGGGTATGGATATGGTTCCGGCAGATAAAGTTGCAGGTCTGCCTGTTGGTTACATGCAGTTTGTTGAAATTGCACGTGAAATCGACAAACGCGGCGTAAAACTGCTGGTATTTGACGAACCAACTGCTGTTCTTACAGAAGGTGAAGCTGAAAGACTGCTGGCTGCAATGCGCGCACTGGCTGACCAGGGCATTGCAATCCTGTTTATCACACACCGTCTTGATGAAGTTATGGCTGCATCCCAGCATGTAACAATCATCCGTGACGGCGCATTCGTAAAATATCTCAACACAAACGAAACAAATGTTACAGAAATTTCCGCTCTGATGGTTGGCCGTGAAGTTGAAGTTATCGAAAGAACAAAACATCACGAAGCAAGCGATGAAATAATTATGGAAATCAAAGACCTGAAAGTTCAGATGCCTGGTGAAATGGTAAAAGGTGTAAACCTTGAAGTTAAAAAAGGCGAAATTCTGGGTATCGGCGGTCTGGCTGGCCAGGGTAAAATCGGTATAGCCAACGGCGTTATGGGTCTTTATCCAGCTTCAGGTTCTGTTACATTTGAAGGTAAAGATGTAGCTCTGAACAATCCAAAAGCTGCTATCAATGCACAGATTGCCTTCGTTTCTGAAGACAGACGTGGCGTTGGTCTGCTGCTGGACGAAAGCATTGCTTTCAACATTGCTGTTCCTGCTCTGCAGAACCAGGGTAAATTCCTGAAAAAACTTGGTCCTGTTTCCCTGATGGATCAGGCTGCAGTAACAGAAAACGCAAACAAATATATTGAAGAACTTGACATCCGTTGTACAGGTCCAAACCAGAACGTAAGACGTCTTTCCGGTGGTAACCAGCAGAAAGTATGTATTGCAAAAGCTCTTACAAGTGATCCAAAAATCATTTTTGTTTCTGAACCTACACGTGGTATCGACATCGGTGCTAAACGTCTTGTTCTTGACACTCTGGTAAAACTGAACGAAGAACAGGGTATGACAGTTATCATCACATCTTCTGAACTTGCAGAACTGAAATCCGTATGTGACAGAATTGCAATCGTTACAGAAGGTAAGGTTATCGGTGTTCTTCCAGCGTCTGAAGAAGATGCTAAATTCGGTCTGCTGATGAGTGGTATTAAAGAAGGAATGGAGGGTTAATACTATGACAGAAGTTAAAAAGAAAATACAGGATTATGGTGTTAGCCGTTTTATCGTAACTTGCTTCGCTGTTCTCCTTCTGGTTATTGCATTTCTGCAGGGTCAGGATATGACAATCCTGTTCTCTGATATTCTTAACCGTTTTGGCATGTACGCATTCTTCTCACTGGCAATGGTTCCATCAATCATTTCCGGTACACTGCTGAACTTCGGTATTACACTTGGTATTCTGGCAGGTGTTCTTGCCGGTCTTATCAGCCTTGAACTCCAGCTTACAGGTTTCACAGGTATCCTGTGTGCCATGGCACTTGCTGTACCTTTCGGGGTAATCGTTGGTTACGGCTACGGTTTGCTGCTGAACAGAGTTAAAGGCAGTGAAATGGTTGTTGCTACATACGTTGGTTATGCAGCTGTATACATTATGTGTATCGGCTGGATGGTTCTGCCATTCAAAAACCCATCTATGATTTGGGCTATTGGTGGTGAAGGTCTGCGTACAACAATCACACTTGATGGCTACTATGATGCTATCCTTTCAAATCTGTGGAGCATCAATGTTGGCGGCGTTACAATCCAGATTGGTATGCTGATTATCATTGCTGTTGCATGCTTCCTTATGTACCTGTTTACACGTTCAAAAATGGGTATTGCTATGCGTGCTGCAGGTGCTAACCCAATCTACGCTTCCGCAGTTGGTGTTAACGTAAACAAACAGCGCATTATCGGTACAGTTATTTCTACAGTTCTTGGTGCTCTGGGTATCATCATCTATGCTCAGGCATTCGGCTTCTATCAGTTGTACACAGCTCCAATGAATATGTCTATGTATCCTGTTGCTGCTGTTCTTATCGGTGGTGCTTCCACTAAAAAGATTAAAATCAGCCATGTTGTTCTCGGTACACTGCTGTACCAGACAATCATTGCAGTTTCTGTTCCGGTTGTTTCTATGCTTGCACCGGAAGGCGGTCTCGGTGACGTAGTTCGTATTATCGTTTCTAACGGTATTATCCTCTATGCACTTGCACAGGCAGGAGGTAATAAATAATGTTTAAAAATAAAAACTTCAACATTAAAGAATTCCTCAGTGAAAATGCTGTTCCTGTAGTATTTCTTACTATTTCAGCAATTTTCGTGTACTATTCAGGTACACAGCCTGCAATCATTATGAATGACGTTGTTGCACGTTTTGCACGTAACGCATTCTTTGTTATCTCCCTGCTTATTCCTGTTCTTGCAGGTATGGGTCTTAACTTTGGTATTGTTGTTGGTGCAATGGCTGCACAGATTGGTCTTTACTGGGCTCTCGCACTTGAAATGGAAGGCATTGCAGCCATTGCATTTGCAGCAGTAGTATGTGTTCCTTTTGCTATTCTGTTTGGTTACCTTTCAGGTGCACTGAACAACAAAACAAAAGGTCAGGAAATGCTGACATCCATGTTCGTAGGTTACTTTGCACATGGTCTGTATATGCTGCTGTTCCTGTTTATTATCGGTGGCGTTATCCCTGTTGATGTATACGAAATCATTCTGCCAAATGGTGTTGGTGCAAGAAGCTCTATCGACCTTACACAGGTTAAAGGTGCTGTTGACAACATCCTGAAAGTAGACCTGTTTACATTTGTATTTATGATGGCTGCTGTGGTTATCGTTATGGCAGCTGTAAACACAGTTAAAAACAAAAAAGCTGATATTGGCAAAATTGTTCTGGGCGTAGTTCTTGTGGCTCTGGGCGTAGCAGGCAATACAGTGTCATCACTGGTAATGTTTAAACGTGTTGTTAAAATTCCTGTTGTTACATACGGTCTTATTGCTCTGCTGTGTGCATTTATCACAATGTTCTTTAAAACAAAGCTCGGTCAGGATATGAGAGCTGTTGGTCAGAATATGGAAATTGCTGAAGTTAGCGGTATCAATGTTAACAAAGTACGTATTATTGCCAACATTATGTCAGTTGTTTTATCTGCTTGGGGCCAGCTGCTGTTCCTCCAGAACCTTGGTACACTGTCTACATACACAGCTCACCAGAATGTTGGTATGTTCGCAGGTGCAGCTCTCCTTATCGGTGGTGCATCTGTAACAAAAGCTACAGTTCCACAGGCTATCCTGGGTACATTCCTGTTCCACCTGCTGTTCAACGTATCACCACTTGCCGGTCAGAACATCTTCGGTTCTGCTCTTATCGGCGAATACTTCCGTGTATTTATCGTATACGGTGTTATCGCTCTGGCTATCGTTCTTCACGCAGCTAAAAAAGCAGGCGGCAAAAAAGCTAAATAAGCTGAATAATTGCAATAAAAAAGCATCCCGCAAGGGATGCTTTTTGGTTTGCTTAGAGACAACTACCAGCTGTGTTGGTGGAAAAATGGTTTAGCTTTAAGCATTTCGCGAAGCAAAATGTCATTCCGAGCGAAGTGATGAGGAATTTATGCATTAAGGTTACGATAAAAATAATTACTCTACAGAAAACTGTAGAGCAAAGATTCTTTGTCGAAATAAAATTTCTCATCAGAATGACAGATTACCACTTTAGCGGTAGCAGTGCGTGTAATGCAGCTGACAGACTTTCAGAACCTCTTAAGAGGTGAGCCGGTAATTTGCCCTTTTAGGGCTTGTGCATACCACGCGTTCAACGCGTGGTTTTGATTTGATTTTATTCAAACAACCGTACTTCAGCTTCCAGTTCTTTTACCAGCTTTGCACACTTTCTGTAAACATTATATACAAATACAGCGCACATACCAACTATAAGCAAAGCAGGCCACAAAGTCAGGGGACTGTGCATAAATGCCACCAGTTCAAGCACTGTCAGTGCTGTCATCATCACAACAATAATGTTTGCCAGATTTTTGATTTTATTGGCGTGGGCCAGTTCCTCTGCAGTGGAATTGAAAAGTTCAAATGGTGTGCCGTCATTTTTCTTTCTGTAGTATGCCCAGCGGTGGTATCTACCCACTTCTTCAATGCCGTTTTCATTGAGGAAAGTCTCAAAGTTTTTTCTGCCCTCTGTGCCGGGCATATTGTCTGTGTACATAATCTTATATGTGTATTCGCCTGGCTGGCAGGTTTCAAATTCATATCTCACAGCAAATGCACTCACCAGTGCCCAGCCTTCTTCGGCCTTTTTGTTAAGCCATTTTTCTTCTTCGCGATATTCGCCCAAAGTCCAGAAATGCCATTCAGTTTTTCTCATATCCGTCACCTCTCATAATAATTCTGCCGTTTTTTACCAGTTCTTCAAGACGGTTCAGTTCTTTCTCCAATGCGGCCTTTCCGCTTTCAGTGATTATATATTCTTTTTTTCTTTCACCTTCTCCGGCTGCTGCTATCCACCCTTTGGCAAGCAGGTTGGTTATTGCACCATACAGTGTACCGGCTGCCAGTATCAGCCTGCCACCGGACAGCGTTTTTACATTCTGTATTATGCCATAGCCGTGCAGTGGCTGCAGAACTGATAATAAAATATAGTATACTGCTTCGGTCAGCGGTGTGCGTTGCTTGTCTGCCATTTAATCACCTCTGTCAATTTATATAGTTTGTCGATATATCGGGTTACGATATAATTATATCGCCTGCCGATATAATTGTCAACAGTATTTGCTATATTAATTGACAATATATATTAAAAATGGTAAGATACAACTAACAGTTGTAAAAAAGAGAGGCCGCTTATGGAATATGCAGTTATCAACACACCAATTGGTGTATTACATATCACACAGGAAGATGATTTTATCACAGAAATCAGATATGCAGGCAAATATGCAGAAGAAACAGGTCCTTCTACAGAATTGCTGCAGCAGGCTGTAAATCAGCTGCAGCAGTATTTTGCAGGCAGTCTGAAAGAATTTGACCTGCCGATAAAACTGAATGTGTCTCCATATCGCCGGAAAGTGCTGGAAGAACTGATTAAAGTGCCATACGGCCAGACTACCACATATAAGGAACTGGCAGAAAAAACAGGCAATCCAAAGGCTGTGCGCGCTGTGGGCAGTGCTATGCGCACAAACCCTGTGATAATCGCTGTACCTTGCCACCGTGTGCTGCAGACAGGCGGTGGTCTTGGCAATTATTCAGCAGGCGGCCCTGCAAATAAAGAATGGCTGCTGCGGTTTGAAAACCAGAACAAATAAAAAAATCCCCACTGAAATCAGTGGGGAATAATTTTTATTGCATCAGATTGTTGTTTTTTACCTCTACTGCAAAATAGTACAGCATATCGCCTTTTTCAAAATTGGCCTCTATTTTATATACGTATATGCCTTCTTCTGCCGGTGTTGTCCAGCTGTATAACTGCTGAAAATCATTGTTGGCCAGGCCTTCAGTCTGGTATACATTTATATACTCATACGGCGCAGAAAAGTTGATAACAATATTCTCATTAGGATAACAGTCTGTAACCATAAGAGGTACATCTTCGGCGGTGATATATGGCGCCAGTTTAGGTGCAAGCCCTGCGCCGAATTTCCAGGTATAGCCGGCCCTCTGTACTGCAGGCTGATTAAACCCTATATTTACGGAAATAATTGGCAGTGATTTTTCCGGATTGAGGGAGTCCACATAGTTTTTTATAAAAATTGTAGCATATGCAGATAATACCAGCAATACAACAGCAAGCAGGTATCTTTTAAATTTTCTTTTAAATTGCATAGTAATATTCCTGTTTTCGTAATCTTAAATTATAGTATACTATATTTCACATTTATTTACAACACCAATTAAATAGTATGACTGTAAACTAAATTTTACAAAACAATTCAATTTGTGTTAAAAAACATATTTACTTTTTTACATTTTTATAGTATATTAATTGTCATTATGCCTGATTATGGGCACAGAATTTCTACATATATAACAAAAGGAGTAAATTTTTATTATGGACAGTTACCGGTCGACGATTTTGGTATTGATTATTTTAATGGTTTTATCAGCAACATTTTCAGCCAGCGAAACAGCGCTTACCGCAGCAAACAGGGTAAGACTGAAAAATCAGGCTGAAGAAGGGGATAAAAATGCTGCAGGTGCTATGAAGCTTATTGAAAAGTTTGACAACACTTTGTCTGCACTGCTTATTTCCAACAACGTTGTGAACATTCTGTCATCAGCTCTTACCACAGTGCTTTTCACAGGTCTGCTGGGAGAAGGTGGTGTCGGTGTGGCCACAGCAGTTTGTACAGTTGTTGTAGTTGTATTTGGTGAGGTTCTGCCAAAAAGCTTTGCAAAAAGCAATTCAGAAAAGCTTATCAAAGCTATGTACAAGCCATTGGGGATCATGATTTTTGTATTGACACCGGCAATTAAAATTCTGGAATTTTTACAGATTATTCTGAACAGAAAATCTGATGACGAAGTTCCTTCCTATACTGAACAGGAACTGCTCAGCATTGTTGATGAAATTGAAGATGAAGGTGTACTGGAAGAAGATGAAGCAGATCTTGTGCAGAGTGCTATCGAATTCAACGATATTTCTGCAGATGAGGTTCTCACTCCACGTGTTGACATCTGTGCTATCGACAGAAAAGCTGAAAAACAGGAAATCCTGGATATGTTCCTGCAGTACAACTATAGCCGTATGCCTGTTTATGAACATTCAGTGGACAGAATTATAGGCTTCATCAACCAGAAAGACTTTTTTGCGGCTATTATCAAAGGTGTTCAATCACCGCTTGAAAGCCTTATCAAGCCTTGTCTCTATGTTCCGCCAAAGCGGAAAATCATTGATGTAATGCATCTGCTGCAGAGAGATAAAGTTCATATGGCGGTTGTTACAGACGAATACGGCGGTACACTGGGTATTGTCACATTGGAAGACATCCTGGAGCAACTGGTTGGTGACATCTGGGATGAACACGATGAGGAAACACAGCAGATTTTCAAGGTGGACGACATTACTTTTGAAGTAATGGGCGAAACATCTATGGACGATGTTTATGAAGAAATTCTGGATACAAGAAATAAAAATATAGATGGTTTTCAGACTCTTTCCGGTTATCTCATGGAAAAAATGGAGCGTATCCCTGCAAAGGGGGACAGCTTCAGCGACGAATTCCTGCGCTATACCGTACAGTCGGTTAAGGATAACCGAATCAAAAAGGTTAAAATCCGTATACACCAGCGGGAAGATTTTGAAATATAAAAAAACAGACCACAGCAGAAATGCTGTGGTTTACTTTTTGAAAAAGCTGTTACACAAGACAATCAACATACACAGGACAATGCGGGCAACTACCCAGTCGTAAATTTTTTGCCTCTCTTGTTAAATAAAGGTGGCTTTTGCAAGGCAAATGACGGAGGTTTTTTTTGGCAATTCGTGAATCGCCCCTACGCGTCAGTTCAAAATGTTAAACTGAACCGAAATAACTTTGCACTATAGGCAGCTGCCCTGAAGGGTACACGTCGCATTTACCTGGAATGGCATTTTGTCCAATGTCTGAAGCGGAAGCATTTCTCATTGCTATGGCCGGTGGCTATCTGAATACAATCATAAACCCAGACAGGTTATCCTGCTTTGGGTTTTGTTATGCTGTTATTCCTGCTCTTCAAATGCCTGGACAATGCTTTTCAGCTGCTGTGTTATCGGCAACTTCTGCGGACAGTTGTTTTCACATCTGCGGCAGTTGATACAGTCAGATGCCTTGCCGTATTTACGGGTGAAATTGTCATACACAGGTGTTATTTTCCAGTCATCTTTCGGGTTACGCATATATTCGTTATATAGTTTGAAGTATTCCGGAATTGCAATATTTTTCGGACAATGTTTCAGACAGTAGCCGCAGGCTGTACAATCTACAGCTGTTGCGCCTTTTATCACAGAAACGGCCTTCTGCAGTATGGATTTTTCCTGTTCTGTCAATGGCTGAACGTCAGTCATATTTTGTTCAACTTGCCGCAGGCTGTTCATACCGCTCAGCACAATTTCCACATTTTCCAGACTTTGTGCAAAGCGTATTGCCAGCTGTGCAGGTGATGCATCAGCATCTATCTGCGCCAGAATATCCTTTGCCTGCTGTGGTACATCAGCCAGACTGCCGCCTTTTACAGGCTCCATTACAATCACTTTTTTGCCGTGTTTTACGCAGGTTTCATAGCACAGGCGGCTCTGTATGGCATCGCTTTCCCAGTCCAGATAGTTTATCTGCAGCAGAACATAGTCCACTTCCGGGTGCTTTGTCAGTATTTCGTCCAGCAGGTCAGCTGTGTCGTGGTATGAAAAACCTGTTTTCTTTGCCAGACCTTTTTCTTTCAGCTCCTGCAGAAATGCAAATTCATTGTACTTTTCTGCTATATCATAATTCTTTTTGTTCAGCCAATGCAGCATATATACATTAAAATATTCCACACCGCATCTTTCCAGCTGTGTGTTGAACTGCCGCCAGCAGTCCTCGTAGCTTTTTGCATCATAGCCTGCCAGTTTGGTAGCCAGCATATAGCTGTCTCTCGGGTGACGGGATGAAAGACAACGCCCGATGGCTTCCTCGCTTTTGCCGCCCATATAGGAATATGCCGTGTCAAAATATCTGCCGCCTTTTTCTATAAATGCATCAGTAATTCTGTTTATTGTTTCATAATCCAGTTCATCGCCGTTTTTAGGCAGGCGCAGGTAGCCAAAACCCATCTTGTTCATATTTTTCTCCTGTAAAATCATTATATGTTATTATAATTATACAATTTTTACATTTATACAGGTCAATTGACTGTATGTGCAATCTTTTGGTGTGGTTTGTGTACAAAATAACGAAAGTTTACATATAAACAAAATGTGGCTGTTTCAGCCAGCCACATCAATATTTTATTTATTGCGGTTGTTCACGGCAGACCAGCAGATGCATATACCTGCAATTATAACAGCTGTCAGGCCCAGATAATATATCTGCTCAGAAATAAAAGAAGCATTCATCAGCATTCTTATAGGGTTGCCCCAGTAACTCACGGCATTGTGATTTACTATAAGGGTAACTGCCAGCAGAAGCACACCGATAAAAATAATCATACAGCCAAAGTGAAAGCGCATTTTGTCTGCAGAAATGCTTTCAAATGCTTTTCTGGTGCTGTTTTCACTGTTTTCTGTACACAGCAGATAATCTGTTGACACATCAAAGGTTTTTGCAATTTTGATTATTGTGGTTGTTTCGGGTAATGACTGGTTGGATTCCCATCTGGAAACAGACTGTCTTGATACGCCAAACAATTCGCCGAACTGTTCCTGGGATAAACCTGCATTTTTTCTTACAGCCAAAATTCGTTCACCGGTATTCATAAATTACCTCCGTTTTATAGCAATATTATAGCACCGGATATATAAATAGTCTATAAAGTTGAAGTTGAACTGTGTCAACTTCAACTTTACATATGCCATATATTGCTTAAAACTGTCTGCCCCGGGCCAGTTCTGCTGTTCTTTTTCTTATCCGTTCCAGTGCAGCAGGCAGGTCGCTGTCTGCCACATCCTTTACACAGCTTTCAATAGGGCAGAAGCCTGTATTATTTCTGTTTTTTATGGCAGGTACCATACTGTCATATTCCACCTCAATGCCATGGCTTTTCAGCAGTTCCAGCGACGGCCGGCTGATAACTTTTACATAAATGTCTTTAATGCCCAGCAGAATGTACATAAACGCTGCGCCTCTGCCGATAACCTTATCTGCGGCGGACCAGCCTGTATAGTCTGCGCCTCTGCCGATAACCTTATCT
>CAZYSS010000006.1:0-40728 GCA_964649845.1 uncultured Oscillospiraceae bacterium | reverse complement strand
ATGCCCACGAAGACACAATAAAAATTCTGGAAGAATACAAGCCAAAGGGCATCCTGCACCGCTATGGCGGCCCTGTGGATATTCTGAAAAGAGCTTTTGATATTGGTATGTATGTAAGTTTCAACAACGACCTGTCCTACCCTATGTGGAATGCGGCACCTATTGCCTGTCTGATGGAAACTCCGTGGGACAGACTGCTGATAGAAACAGACTGCCCATATGCACCGCCATATGAAAGGGAAAACGACCGCTGTGAAGCCTATGACGTGGCAAATGTGGTAAAAATCATTGCCCAGTTGCGCGGCGTAAGCGAAGAATTTGTGGCACAGAAAGCACTGGAAAATGCAATGAGAGTGTATGAAATAGAGCTGTAACAGCTTTTCACACAAAGCTATAACACTTGTCATATATAATCAAAGTATAAAGAGTTATGTTCTGCTGATTATTATCAATATGATACCATTGATGTAGTCAAGAGGATTTGAAATCCGCAACTATTCTACAATAGTTTTATTTCATACAATAAGACAGAGGTGATGTTATGTATACTACAAAAACTGCTGTTTGCCGTGACCACCATCATTTCACAGAATGTATCACAAACTTTCTTGTGGAATTACCTCGCAGAACACCTGTTGACAACGGAACCGATATTTATGTTGATGATATTGTGATAAGCATACGTCTGCCTTTACTGTACAGTATAGTTACATTGACGGATAAAGAAAGCACAAAAATAATTCTGCCTTCCATTTATAAAGCACTTGCAAAAGCATCAGATAAGTTTATTGAAAACTATTCTGAACACGGTTTTTATACTGTACAAACTTACGCTGCAAAATATCAGAATTCCAATAAAATATATTCTACAAAAATTACCGCTGATATTGATGATTTTCTGCGGTATATGGAAAGAGAACTGAAATTTGCGGAATCAAAAGCAGAAAAGGTGCTGGACTACAGCAAAGATGACTTGTGCATTTTAATGAGGGAATACCGTCCTGACCCTGCATATTGCAGGTTACATATAACCTATATTCAGAAAAAGGATAATCCATATTTTGAAATGACAGTACTGGAAACAAATGGGTTGTCAAAGCATTTAAGAGAAGCAGATAAAACACCTACAAAAGTAAAAATCGAAGAACTTATAAACCGATATTTCAACAATTCAATTTCTGAATAGCACAAAAAAGAGACACCAGCCGGTGTCTCTTTTATTATGCAATATTTTAATCCAGTTCCAGATTACCTGTGTAAAGCTGGTAGTATTTGCCGCCAAGGTCGATAAGTGAGTTATGGTCACCGCGTTCAATAATTCTGCCTGCTTCCAGTACCATAATGGCGTTGGAGTTGCGGACAGTGGACAGACGGTGGGCAATAACAAATACTGTTCTGCCGTACATAAGGGAGTCCATAGCTTCGGATATGATGCTTTCTGTACGGGTATCAATACTTGATGTAGCTTCGTCAAGGATAAGTACAGGTGGGTTAGCAACAGCGGCACGGGCAATTGCCAACAGCTGACGCTGACCCTGTGACAGGCTGGCACCGTCCTGTGTAAGGTAGGTGTTGTAGCCGTCAGGCAGGTTTTTGATAAAGGAATGGGCATTGGCTATTTTTGCCGCTGCAATAACTTCTTCATCAGATGCTTCCAGACGTCCGTAACGGATATTGTCCATAATAGTGCCTGTAAACAGGTGTGTATCCTGCAGAACTATACCAAGGGATTTACGCAAGGATGCCTTGCTTATCTGGTTGATGTTGATGCCGTCATAGCGGATTTTGCCATCCTGAATATCATAGAATCGGTTAATCAGATTGGTAATCGTTGTCTTGCCCGCACCTGTAGAACCAACAAAGGCAATTTTCTGACCAGGCTGTGCGTACAGTGAAACATTGTGGAGAACAATCTTTTCGTCTGTGTATCCGAAGTCCACATCGTCAAACACCACACTGCCCATAAGCGGTACATAGTAGAAGCCGTCATCGTGAGGATGCGGAATTTTCCATGCCCACTGGTTGGTATCATAATCAACTTCTTCAATAGTACCGTCTGTGTGTTCAAGGCTGCGTACAAGAGTTATGTTGCCTTCGTCAACTTCCTGTTTTTCATCCATAATTTCAAAGATACGGCCTGCGCCTGCCATAGCCATAACCACAGTGTTGAACTGCTGTGTTACCTGCTGGATAGGCATATTGAAGCTGCGCACCAGCTGCAGGAAGGATGCGATAGTACCAACAGTAACACCACCTACACCGCCGATGGCAAGGATGCCGCCAAGAATGGCTATAACCGTAAAGTTGAGGTGACCCATATTTGCAGAGATAGGACCCATAATGTTGGCAAAACCGTTTGCCTTTGTCATACTGTCTGCCAGTTCTTCATTAAGTGCGTCAAACTGTTCTTTTGCCTTGTCTTCATATGTAAAAACCTTTACAACTTTCTGGCCGTCCATCATTTCTTCAATATAGCCATTCAGTTTACCTACGTTAGCCTGCTGTTTGCCGAAGTACATACCGGACATAGAGCCAACCTTGCCGCTGATTTTTATCATAAGGAAAACCATAAAGAAGCTGAGCAGTGTCATCTGCCAGGACAGTGCAATCATGGATGCGGCAACTGAAACAATTGTAACAGAGCTGTTTACCAGCTGTGGGATAGTCTGGCTGGTCATCTGACGGAGAGTGTCAACGTCGTTTGTATAACGGGACATCAGTTCGCCGTGAGTATGTGTGTCAAAATATCTGATTGGCAGATACTGCATATGCCGGAACATATCATCACGGATTTTCTTCAGTGTGCCCTGTGTCACATACATCATAATCATATTGTATGTATATGTGGATATTATACCCAGACAGTAGATGCCTGCCATCTGCATCAGAGCTTTTGCCAGACCGGACATATCCGGATTCTGCATACCGATAAACGGTGCGATATATGTATCTATAAGTGTTTTCAGGAACAGTGTACCGCGCACATTTGCCAGTGCGGAAATAAAGATACAGACTATTACCACCATAAAGTGGAATTTATAATTCCGGAAGATAATGCCAAACAGCCTCATCAGTGTTTCTCTGGACTTTTTGTCCATCTTCATAGGTTTTCCGCCACGTGGAGGGCCGCCTCTGCCAGGACCTCCACCCGGAGGACCGCCTGCAGGTGGGCCGTTACGTTTTTCTCTGTCAGCCATTATTCTTCACTTCCTTTCACCTGAGATTCAAATACTTCTCTGTAGATAGCATTTGTTGCAACCAGTTCATCGTGGTTGCCGATGCCGTTGATTCTGCCGTCATCAAGGACGATAATCACATCAGCATCCTGCACAGAGGAAATACGCTGTGCGATAATAATTTTTGTAGTGCCCGGAATTTCTTCGCGGAAAGCTTTTCTTATCATTGCATCTGTAGCTGTGTCAACTGCAGATGTGGAGTCGTCCAGAATAAGAATTTTAGGGTTTTTCAGCAGTGCGCGCGCAATACACAGACGCTGTTTCTGACCGCCGGATACGTTTGTACCGCCCTGTTCGATATATGTGTCATATCCGTCAGGAAAGGTCTGGATAAAGCTGTCTGCCTGTGCCAGCTTGCAGGCGTGGATAAGCTGTTCATCTGTGGCATTTTCATTGCCCCAGCGCAGGTTTTCTTTGATTGTACCGCTGAACAGTACGTTTTTCTGCAGTACCATAGCCACACTTTCACGCAGGGCATCCAGGTCATATTCCTTTACATCCCTGCCGCCTACATAAACTGTGCCCTGTGTGGCGTCATACAAACGCGGAATAAGCTGTACCAGAGTAGTTTTGGATGAACCTGTGCCGCCGATAATACCCACAGTCTGACCTGATTTAATTTCAATATTGATATCTTTGAGAGCCAGTTTTTCCATATCTTTGGAGTAGCTGAAAGAAACATTTTCGAAACGGATAGAGCCGTCAGCCACTTCTGCAACAGGGTTTTCGCCGTTTGTCAGGTCAACAACTTCGTCCAGTACTTCAACAATACGGTCACCGCTGGTTTTTGCCATGGACATCATAACGATGGACATGGAAATCATCATCAGTGAGGAAAGAATCTGCTGTACATATGTAAACATACTCATCAGCTGGCCTGTACCCATAGAGGAATCTATAACCAGATGTGCACCAATCCAGGAGATAAGCAGTATTGTGATATACATAGAGAACTGCATAATAGGTGATGTAAGGTTCATCAGTTTTTCTGCACGGATGGAATAGTTGTACAAATCACCTGTTGCTTCGTGGAATTTTTCTGTTTCATAATCTTCCCTTACAAAAGCTTTAACTGTACGCACATTTGTCAGGTTTTCCTGTACCACGCGGTTAACCACGTCATATTTGCCGAACATGTTGCGGAAGTTTGGCATGGCCTTGGTCATAATTGTAATCAATGCTGTGGCAAGGAAAGGAATTACACACAGGAACACCAGTGACAGCTTTTTGCTGATGGTAAAGCACATCACCACGCCGGAAACCAGCATCATAGGTGAGCGCACCAGCATACGTGTAATCATTGAAAATGCCATCTGTACGTTGTTTACGTCTGTTGTAAGACGTGTTACCAGACTGGCTGTAGAGAATTTGTCAATATTTGCAAAGGACAGTTCCTGTACTTTATAGAACAGACCCTGACGCAGATTTTTTGCAAAACCTGCACCGGCAATGGCTGCATTTCTGCCGGACATTACACCGCAGAAAAGTGATGCCAGAGCCATAAAAATCATTGCAATACCCATTTTTGTAACATATGAAATGTCACCTGACGGCAGACCTACGTCAATTATTTTTGCCATAAACTGCGGAATAAGAACTTCCAGCACTACTTCCATTGCAACAAAAGCACTGGTAAGCACTGCAGGCAGCTTATATTCCCTGACGTAGGACATAAGTTTCTTAATCAATTTTCTTCACCTCTCATATTTTCCAGATTATCCAGGACTTTTCCAAGAAGCGATTTCAAAGTCCGGATTTCTTCGTGGCTCATATTGTCAATAAGGTTTTTTTCAAAATTTACTATTGACCGGTGGTGAGCCCGCCCCACCTGTTTTGCTTTGTCTGTAAGTACCAGCTTTTTCAGTCTGGCATCAGAAATTACAGACTGGCGAATGACATAGCCGTTTTTTTCCATAGTATTCAGTACACTTGTCACGGAAGAACGGCGGATTTTGAATTCTGCTTCAATATCCTTCTGGTACACATCCCTGTTCATATTATCATTCTTTTTGATAAACCCAAGTATGCGCGCCTGCAGTCCGTTCAACTCTGCTCTGTCAAAGGCCGAATCCAGCACAACTTTAATCTGATGGGCAGTGTCCAGTATTTCCTTGCCCACATTTTCCAGATGGTCCATTTATACCTCCTTGGTTAGAATTCTAATTGTTAGACTTCGCACTAATTAACGTATTAATTATAGCACTAAAAGGATATGCAGTCAAATGAACATCCTGTGAAATTTTGATTTAATGGCATCAAAAGAAAAACAGACCATATTACAGGTCTGCTTTCTATACTTTTTCATATACCTTTACTGCTATGGAATCGTCCTGTATTTCCAGGCAGCAGTGGACGCCTGCGGTCAGCCGGCCCGATATAATCATATCGCTGACAGGACCTTCCACCAGCGAACTGATTGCGGCCCTGATATTTCTGGCACCGTATTCGGTAGCTGTAGCTTTTTCACACAGCAACAACACAACATCTTGGTCGTACTCCAAATTTATTCCAAGTCTTTTCAGCTTGGTGCAGGTATTGTCCATATGCTGTGCAGCTATGGTATGCAATTGCGGCAAGGTAAGTTTTTCAAACAATACTATCTCGTCAATGCGGCCTATAAACTCCGGTGAAAAATGTGATTTCACCGCATTTTTTATCTTTTCATCCCTGGTGGCTGACACTACTTTTTCAAAGCCAAGCAGTTTTTCCCTGTCGGTAATATCTGCACCTATGTTTGATGTCATAACCACAATACTGTTTTTAAAACTGATTTTCTTGCCTCGTGCTGTGGTGATATAGCCAGTATCCATAGCCTGTAAAAGCAGATTGTGCAGGTCTGTATGTGCTTTTTCTATTTCATCAAACAATACCACCGACCGGCTGTGAGCCTGCATTTCCTTTTCCAGCAGACCACCGTCATCATATCCCACATAGCCCGGCGGAGAACCTGTAAGCCTGGAAATGGCACTTTTCTCGCTGTATTCGGTACAGTCTATGCGGATTAGTGCATTTTCTCCAGGAAAAAGCAGGTCTGCCAGCACCTTGCAGCTGTGTGTTTTACCCACTCCCGTAGGACCGCAGAAAATAAAGCTGGCCACCGGTCTGTCGGCATCCTGCAGGCCGGCGCGCCATCTCCTGATTGCATTTGCCATTGCTGCCACAGCTTTCTGCTGGCCTGTAATCCTTTCTGACAGCTGTATTTCAAAAGAAGTATGCCGGCTATTCCCGCTTATCTGTGCCGTGTCTATGCCCGTTCTGCGGCTGATTACCTGCATCACATCTTTTTCAGTAACGCTGTCCCTGCCTGCCACACGTACGCTGGCACAGCTCTGGTCCAGAATATCCACGGCTTTATCCGGCAGAAAGCGGTTGATTATATATTTCACAGACAAATCTATACTTGCCTGCATGGCATCTGTGCCAATTGAAATATTGTGGTATGCCTCATATTTTTCTTTCAGTCCTGCAAGGATTTCAAAAGTTTTCTGCACTGTGGGTTCCTGTACCTCCACCGGTGAAAAACGGCGCTCCAGAGCGGCATCTTTTTCTATAGTTCTGGAGTATTCATCCCTGGTGGTTGCGCCGATAATCTGCACCGCACCTCTGGCAAGGGCAGGTTTCATAATATTGGCGGCATCTATGGCACCCTCTGCACCGCCTGCAGAAACAATGGTGTGTATTTCATCAATAAAAAGAATCACATCCTTGTCTCCAGAGGCTTCTTCAATAACAGATTTCACCCTGTCTTCAAAATCACCGCGATATTTTGTACCTGCCAGAAGCCAGGCCATATCCAGCGCATATATGGACTTGCTTTTCATGGCATCAGGCACATCGCCTGAGGCTATAAGATTGGCAAGACCTTCCACAATGGCGGTTTTGCCTACTCCGGCAAGTCCCACAAGGCAGGGGTTGTTTTTCTGGCGGCGCAGGAGAATTTCAATCAGCTGACGTATTTCATTTTCTCTGCCGATACAGGGGTCAAAAGGTGCCAGTCTGGCTGTTTCTGTAAGATTTTTAGAGTATTTTTCCAACATTCTGAATTCTTTTTTGCTTTTGTTTGAAACTGTAAAACCTGATGTGCTTCTGCGTATACACAACCGGTCTGCTTTTTTATAAAAATCTGACGGATTCTGTATAAGAGTGGCAATAATCTGGCAGGCCATACAGCCGGGTACAGATGTTATTCCCCGCAAAATTTCGTTGACACCTGCAACAGATTTGCCGTTTACAATTGCTTTGTTGTATGCAGTTTTCAGCACAAGCACGGCATTGCTGCTGAAATCATCATCAGTAAGTCTGGTCAACTGACCGCATCCAAGCAGGCTGACAGCCACATTGTACACACAGGCAAAGTTTATATCATATTCTGCCAGCAGGTCTGCCGCGTCTGATTTTCCACAGCTTAAAAGTCCCATAAGCATATGCTCTGTCCCCACTGTAATATGGCCCATCTTGCCCGCTATACTGGCTGCCGCTGTAATGGCTTTGCTGCCGCTTTCTGAAAAATTCCTGAATTTATGCATTATTATTCCCCTGTTTTTTACTGGATATAGTATTATTTAAAATATTTAAATGTAAACTGAAAAAAATTGTAAATCCAATAAAAAGTAAAGTATCATTACCTCAATAGAATATCGTATAAGTGATTATGGTATAAAAAATAAACATTGATATACAGAGATGTGAACACAAATAAGTATGTAAAATCCCGCTATCCGGAATTTATTTTTTACCAAACTGAAATTTTCTATTCAAATAGATAAAAAAATATGATATTATAAAAATAAAGTTTAATAGTAAACAAAATAAGTTGATATGGAGGTAAACTTATGGCACGATATGCTATAATCGGCTTTGGCTGTGCCGGTTACTACGGGGCAAAAGCTATAAGAGAAAATGATGTTGACGGCCAGATAGTGGTATTTTCAGAGCATATGGCAGCGCCATATAATCCTATGCTGACCACCTATTACGCTGCAGACAAGATTTCATATGATGCCATGTTCCCATTTGGCTGTATGGAAAAAATTGCTGCAGAACTGCAGCTGGATGTGTACACAGGCACAAAGGTAAGCAGAGTGCTGGGGAAAGACACAAGCGTCCTGCTGGCTGACGGCAGTGTGGAAAAATTTGACAGAATACTGATTGCCACAGGCGCCCGCGCATTTGCACCGCAGATTGCAGGTCTGGATTCAGGCAGCACATTCTATATGCGTACACTGGATGATGCACAGAAGCTCAAAGAAGCTGTAGAAAGCGGAAAATATAAAACCGCGCTGGTAGTAGGTGCATCAATGGTTGGTATCAAAGTGGTGGAACTGCTTAATGCAAAAGGAATAAAAACTACACTGGCCGATATGGCAGACAGGATTTTCCCATTGGCTGCATATGAAAATGTATCAAGGGAAATCGAAAGAAGAATCACAGAAAAAGGCGTGCAGCTGGCACTGGGTGCATCACTGATAGAATGTGAAAAAACAGAAAACGGCTGTCTGTACAAAATGAGCGACGGCAGCATCGTGCAGGCTGATATGGTTGTACTGTGCATAGGCACAAGAGCCACAACAGATATTGCAGACAGCTCTGTGGCTGTAAATCGTGGTATTGTGGTGGATAATAAAATGCAGACCAGCTGCCCGGGCATATATGCCGCAGGCGACTGTTGTGAAGGCAGGGAACTGCAGAGTGATGAAAATATGATTATAGGCCTGTGGGCAAATGCCGCATACCAGGGTATGACTGCAGGTGCAAATATGGCCGGTGCAAAGGTTGATTTTGACGGCAACTTTATGCATAACATCACCCACTTTATGGGCATGGATTTTATCGGTTTTGGTGACAACAGAAAAACAGGTAAAGTAATTACATCAGGCGATATTACACAGGGCCTTTATGTTGAAGCGGTTATTGGCGAAGACGGTCTGATGGGTGTTAATATTCTGGACAACTACCGAATCAGCGGTGCTGTAAAAAATTATCTGTACCGCATTATCCGGGAGAAAAACGCAGAGATTTCTCCGATACAGCGCGGCATTCTTATCAAAGAGGGACTGCGCCCATCATTCATAGAAAAAATGGAGGGAACATACAATGGCTGATTACAATGCATTGAAAGCCAAAATACCCGGTGAGGATACAGGTATTGAGGTAAAACACACAATATGTGCCATCTGCTCCCCTGCCCCTCACTGTGGACTGACCTGTCTGGTGAAAGACGGCAAGGTTATCAAAGTGGAGGGCTGGAAAGAACACCCGGACTCAAACGGCGCGCTGTGTACAAAAGGTCTGTCCAACAAAGAATTCTTATACCGCGAAGACAGAATTCTCTACCCTATGCGCCGTGTAGGTGAAAGAGGCGAAGGCAAGTTTGAAAGAATCACCTGGGAAGAAGCCTATACTGAAATTGCACAGAAACTGAACGGTATAAAAGCTGAATACGGCGCTGACAAGGTAGCTTTCTATTCCGGCTACAATAAATGGTACCGCAGTATGCTGGCACGTTTTGCACATTCCTTTGGCTCACAGAGCTATGGCACAGAGCATTCATCCTGTTTTGCATCAGGTCTGATGGCATGGCAGTGTGCAACAGGTATGGAAATGGGTATGAACCTGATGGCAAAGCTGTTTATCGGCTGGGCAGCAAATGGATATTATTCAATGTACAAACTGCCTATGGGCATTGAAAAACTGAAAAAGCTGACAGGTATGAAATACATAGTGGTAGACCCACGTGTAACACCTGCCGCACGGCGTTTTGCTGACCTGCACCTGCGCCCAAGACTGGGTACAGACGGTGCCCTGGCACTGACAATGGCAAACCAGCTGATTCAGAATGGCTGGATAGATAAAGAATACATAGACAAACACGTACACGGTTTTGAACAGTATGCAGAAAGCGTAAAGGAATATACACTGGAAAAAGGTGAAGAACTGACAGGCGTGCCTGCTGCCGACATATGGAAAGCTGTTGAAATGATAAGAGATGCACAGACAATGTCTATCTCTGAAAGCAGTGCCCCACTGGCGCATCATCACAATGGTATGCAGAACTACCGCTGCATTATGTCACTGCTGGCTATTACAGGCAACATCGGCACACCTGGAGGTCAGAATCCAAGTGAAGGCCAGTTCTCTGAAAGAACAACAGGCTACGAAACCCACGAACACGAATTTATGTTTGAAACATATCCTGAAAATGTGGACAAAGCTGTAGGTGCTGATGTTCATCCGCTGTGGTACGAGCTGAGAAAGGATATGCAGGCAAATGACCTGGCACAGAATATTCTCAATCAGGATGAAAAATCAATCAAAGCACTGTATGCCCACGGTATGAACTACCGTATGTTTGCCGAAGACGGCAAAGTGCTGGAAGCATTTAAAAAACTGGATTTCTTTGTTGATGTGGACCTGTTTATGACAGACAGTGCAAAATGGGCCGACATTGTGTTGCCTTGCTGCACATCTATGGAAAGAAGCGAATTCAAAGGCTACCCAGGTGCACATATTATGTATACCAAGCCTGTTGTAGCACCTCTGGGCGAAAGCAAGCGAGATGTTGATATTATCACAGAACTGGCCAACGTGATGAAAATTGATGACCCTCTGCTGTGTTCCGGCTACGAAAACTGCGTAAAACATATTTTCCGTGACCTGCCTGTGGACCTGGATATGGTTATGGCCAGCGATGATGTTATCAAAATTGAAGGCGTTGGCGTAAAATTCGGCCAGTGGTATATGGAAAATGGCTGGCGCACACCTACAGGTAAAATTGAGTTGTACAGCGAAATAATCGGTGCACACCCTGAATGGGGTCTGAATCCACTGCCAAGCTACACACCGCCAATCAACCCTGACCCTGAAAAATATCCGTTTATGCTTTGTTCCGGTGCAAGACTGCCAAACGTGCTTCATTCCCGTCTCCACGGCAGCCCGTGGCAGCGCAGCCTGCTGCCTGACCCTACTGTGGAAATGCATCCTGCTGACTGTGAAAAGCTGGGCATTGAAATGGGAGACGATGTGGAGATTGTAACATCAATCGGCAGCCTTAAGTTCAAGGCAAATCCGACACATACAGTTAAAGAAGGACAGCTGTTTGTTTACCACGGCTACCCTGAAAGAGATATTAACAGCATTATTCCGTACAGGGAAATCTGCGACCCGTATTCAGGCTATCCTGCATACCGCAGTGTTTACTGTACAGTAAGGAGGGCTGACTGATGGCAATGAAAATAGAACTTGATATTTCCCGCTGCTGTGCCTGCGGTGCCTGCTCCATAACCTGTATGGACCAGAACGATATTGACCTGTCCACAGGTGTGAGACCATTCAGAACTGTGTTCAGACAGGAATTCAATCAAGGAAAAAATGTGGAATACTACTCCATAGCCTGTATGCACTGTGACAACGCCCCTTGTGTTACCGCCTGTCCATCCGGCTGTCTTTACAAAGATGCAGAAACAGGGCTGACACTGTATGACAATACAAACTGCATTGGCTGCCACAGCTGTGCAATGGCCTGTCCTTTTGGCGCACCAACCTTTGGAGCAGATGATAAGATGACCAAATGTGACGGATGCTATGACAGAGTAAAAGCCGGACTGCAGCCAGCCTGTGTACAGGCCTGCTTCTTCCGCGCACTGAAAGTTGTAAACACCGATGAAAATAATTTACCATTCGATGCATCGCTTATAAAACAGTGCGACGAACTGGTTAAAAAGCAGAAATAAACATAAAAGCACTCTTTGCAGAGTGCTTTTTGTTTGTAATATTCACTTTATATGATATAATTAATACATTATGAGGTGAGCAGATGTATAGCACAGGCAATGAACATAAATTAAGACATTTTGTGGAGAAAAGAATATATTACAGAAAAGTAAGTATAATATGTATTTTTAATCTGGTGGCATATTCATTACTTACGGAATACCTTTATCCACGTGGAATACCTGCAGAATACAGAAAAATCCACTATCTTACTATTTTCCGGTGGTTATTTGTAAGCTGGCTGGTAGGCCAGTATATAGGACACGAACTGTCCACCTGCCCTGTGTGCAACAATCTGATACCTACTGTAAAACAGGAGAAGTCAGACACTCTGGTGCCCGGAAACGGAGACTTGCCGGACCACTGTCCATACTGCAACGCAAACTTTTATAAATACATACCATAAAAGCAAACAGGCGTCTTACCGACGCCTGTATTTTATTTATCCAGATATTCCAGCAAAGCCCTGCATCCCGCATATACATCACGATAGGTAGTTTCAAAATCGTCTGTATACCAAGGGTCTGCCACGTCACCTCCACCAACAAAATCCATCAGCTTATGTATTTTATGCTGCGGGTCCATTGGGATAATTCGCTTTATATTTCGTATATTGTTGCTATCCATACAGAGAATAATATCATATTTGTCATAATCTTCAGGGGTAATCTGCACAGCACGTTTACCACCGCAGTCTATACCGTGTTGTGCCAATTCCCGGCGGGCAGGCGGATATACAGGGTTGCCCACACCTCGCCATATTTCCTCTGTGCTGGTAGCACAGGAAGCGATATAAAACTCATCTTCCCTGCCCTGCCTTTTTACCATATCTTTCATTACAAACTCTGCCATAGGACTGCGGCAGATGTTGCCGTGGCACACAAAAAGTATATTTTTCATACAAGACCTTTCTGTTTATAAAATTTCAAGAAAAGATAAAACGAAAACGGCAAGCTTTTCTATAACAGTATAATCATAGGTCTCCCCCAGAATTTCATTATTGGAAACGCCTTTCAGAGAGATGGCAGGGATATTGAAGCGATGGGCAGCCTGATACATTGCGTAGCCTTCCATATCTTCACCGCAGACACCATATTCATTATGGAACAGCATAATTTTGTCGTATTCTTTGTTCCATATATCGCCTGAACCCAGGCGGCCGTGAATAACATCTGCATTTGATACCTTTTCAACAATTGCAATAAGTTTTTCATCAGATTTATAAATTATAGGAGCGTTGTCCAGATTTTCGCCAAATGTCACCAGACGTGCATTGGAAAGGCTGATACCGCTGCCTTGAGGTGCAGCGTCAAACTGGATAGAGTTGATATTGATACAGTCCTGTATTATGACAAGACTGCCTTTATGAACATTGCCATAACCACCGATGATGCCATAATTCACAAAACAGTCCGGAGAGTATTTAACCGCCAGATAGGTTACCAGGCTGGCCATATTTACCATGCCTACACCGGAAATGCATACAAGCAGAGTGTTGCCGTTTAAACTTCCGCGATATATTTCAAAGCCATGTGCGCTTTCAGTTTCAGGATATGCCAGCCTGTCTATAACAGGCTGTGCTTCACTTTTCATTGCGCATACAACTGCTATTGTTCTGTTCATAATAAACTCCTTTGTACGTTGATTATAAAATAAGTATATCAATTTTACAGTTGAGATTCAATACAAGAAAAACCGGAAGCAGTGCTTCCGGTTTTGTATTTTATCAATAGAATACTGCCAGTTCTTCAGCTGGGCGTGATGTGAGAGACAGGTCTGTAACGTGGATAACAGGGCCAGGTTTTGCATAACCCTGGTGTTTCTGAATCTGCACCTTGCCGGTAACGATTACCCACTGGCGCATTTGCAGGGTGTTGCTGGCTTTCCATTTGCAGGCCATGGAGTTGTACCGTATATCGTCAGCACAGCAGGTCATAACGTGGCGGCCAACAACAAAGCTGTCTTTAGGCAACTGTGAATCTTTATATA
The DNA here is from genome assembly GCA_964649845.1 of uncultured Oscillospiraceae bacterium. GTDB lineage: Bacteria > Bacillota > Clostridia > Oscillospirales > Ruminococcaceae > RGIG3102. The sequence continues at coordinate 26,734 of CAZYSS010000006.1, read as the reverse complement.
CAAGACCTTTGAACTTTACTGTTCTGCCTTTGAACTTTTCGGGTTCGGCAGCCAGTTCACGATAGAAATATGCATAGTCTTTGTCCCGGATGGTGATAACATCTGCGTCCATATCAAATGGCAGAGGATCTTCAAAGGTATCCGGTTCAATAGTACCGTCTGTAAGTTCAAATAGAATCTGCACGTTGCGGTTTACGCCGCGTACAATTTTGTGCAGGGCCATACGATCTGTCTGTGGGGAAACGCGGTTAAAAGTAACCAGATCGCAGGAAGTCAGCTTGTCCACTACCAGACTGCGTATATTTTTGTTGTACAGTTCAAATGTTGTGGCATCACCGATAAACATTTCCTGGTAAACAGACCAGCCATCAGGCAGGTTGTTGAAAAAATTATCTATCTGCCACATACCGTTGTATTCCACCAACACAAGATTGGCATCATATTTATCACGCAGGGTTGTGAGATTTTCAGGGTTCAGATCGCTTTCATCTTCCAGCACTTCACAGAAAACAGACTGTGACCGGAATTCTGCCGGTTCAAACTCTTCCATACCTTCTTCGCACACCAGCAACAGGGTATTTCCTGTGCCAAGTTCCTGGCCTGAAAGCACTTCCTGAATAAATTTGGTTTTGCCGGCTTCAAGAAAACCGGTGAAAAGATAAACAAAAGTATTCATATATACTCCTTTGTATTACAGCATAAACAGTTCTTTCAGTGCAGATTCATCCAACTGTGCACCGATAACGCAGATACGGCCTGTTGGGGCAGCACTGCCGCTGCGCACATCTGCTTCACCCGGAACATAGTCAAAGTGGATAAAACCATCTGTGCCGTTTACAATACCTTTGGCTCGAAGTACCATACCGTATTTTTCTTCATTTTCCAAAGCGGAAAGAATTGCGGAAATTTCTTCTGCTGTGTAACGGCGGCCTGTTTCTGCACCAAAGCTGGTAAACACTTCATCAGCGTGGTGGTGATCATGGTCGTGACCACAGGAACATTCTTCGCCGTGTTCGTGATGATGGTGATGTTCGTGTCCGCAGGAGCATTCTTCATCGTGTTCGTGATGGTGGTGATGTTCGTGGCCGCAGGTACATTCTTCATCATGTTCGTGATGGTGGTGATGTTCGTGTCCGCAGGTACATTCTTCATCATGTTCGTGATGGTGATGGTGGTCGTGACCACAGGTACATTCTTCATCGTGTTCGTGATGGTGGTGATGGTCGTGACCACAGGTACATTCTTCATCGTGTTCGTGATGGTGATGTTCATGTCCGCAAGTACATTCTTCATCGTGGTCGTGATGGTGGTGATGGTCGTGACCACAGGAACATTCTTCACCGTGTTCGTGGTGGTGATGCACTTCGCCTGCCAGTTTCTGAAGTTCTGCTGCTAAAGTATTTTTCTTTTCCAGCATTTCAAGAATCTGTACACCTGTCAGCTGGTCCCAGTCTGTAGTGAGAATATCAGCATCAGCATTGTACTGGCGGATAAGCTCCACAGCAGCAGACAGCTTGGAATCTGTAGTTTTGGCTGTGTGGCTGAGTATTATTGTGTGGGCGCTTTCAATCTGGTTGTTGAAAAATTCGCCAAAGTTTTTCATATACATTTTGCATTTGTTCACATCCACAACTGTGGCAACGGCGTTCAGCTGAATATCAGCCTTTACATCCAGCACAGCCTGAATAACATCGCTGAGTTTGCCAACACCGGATGGTTCGATAACAATGCGGTCAGGTGTATAGTCGCACAGCACCTGTTTCAGTGCTTTGCCAAAATCCCCTACCAGGCTGCAGCAGATACAACCGGAGTTCATTTCTGTGATGTTGATACCGGCATCCTGCAGAAAACCGCCATCAATGCCGATGTCGCCAAATTCATTTTCAATCAGCACCAGTTTTTCACCGCTGTATGCTTCTGATATAAGTTTCTTTATAAGCGTGGTTTTTCCTGCTCCCAGAAAGCCGGAAAAAATATCAATTTTAGTCATAATTTCATCTCCTTAATTCATACGCGAATCAGTTAGCTTTAACTAACCAAATCCACATAACAAGCGGCTTACTTTCTGATTAAGCCGCAAATCTATATTTTAGTATACTGCAATTAACTGATGTTTGTCAATCAGCACCGCGTTATTACGACAGTATACATCATTTTTTGCAAAGCTCTGTATGTTTTACAAAAAAACAGTCCTTGCGGACTGTTCTTTCAACTGTTCAATTAAGCGTTGGCTTTTTCTTCTTCCATTTTTGCCAGAGCTTCTTCAACTGTGATTGCAAACTGGTCTGGACAGGAAGTTGGTTTGTACATACATGTTGTACCTTTCCATTTTTCGATAACAAATTTAGCTGGCAGACCAACAACAATCTGTGCCAGACCTTTTGTATTGCCGTCACAACCACCGATAATCTGTGCTGCTGTGATGATGCCATTTTCGTCAATTGCTACACCGGATGCTCTGGAACAAACGCCTCTGTGTCTTCTAGTATATTCCATAATTATTATCTCCTTATTCATACTACTTGATGCTAACATATTAGCAAAAAGCCTAAAAAATTGCAACATTTTTGTGATTAAATCACTATTGAATTTTCATATATAAATATGTGACAGAAGTGTACACCAAAAGTTCACAATTGATAAAATGTTTTTAATTGACATATTATGAAAAAAAATATACAATATTCTTTACTGGTATAATTTAAATATAGTATATATAAATTACGGAGGTTTTTATGAATCCAATAATGCAGTATGCAATTGCAGGTCTGACAAACGCACTTATCTGCTGTTCTGCAATAGCATTCCTTGTAAGTAAATGGAAAGGTCTGAAATCCATTTATAAAGTAGCCATAACATATGCAGTATATGTTCTGCTGGCATTTGTTATGTGTGCAGGCGGCAACGGTCTTTTCAACATTGATATGAGTGTATTCAATCTGACTTTGTTCCTGTTCTACTGTGCAGGCGGTATCTGTGCAAGCATTCTGGTTTATGTGTTCTTTGAAAGAGAAGCACTGAGCAAAAAAGCAAAAAAAGGTAAAAAATAATGAAGTTTCATCTTCTGAAGCAGGCAGTCATAGGACATACAGTTCCTATGGCTGTTTTTGAAAATTTATACAGTGCCAGGGAAAACGACCTGAAAGTTATTCTGTATGTTATCGAAAAAGGTGAAATAGACCCTATGGATATTTCCCGAACATTACAGATTACACTGGCTGCAGTGCAGTCCAGCCTGCTGTTCTGGACAGATAAAGGTCTGGTGCTGGCTGAAGAAAGTGAAACTGCCAAACCAAAAAAGAAAAAAGGTCTGTCTGCTCAGGAGATTCTGCAGATTTCACAGAATCACCCGGAAATTGCCTTGCTGGTGAACCAGCTGCAACAGATTTATGGCCAGGCCATAAACGAAAAAGGCACAAACGCCTTTATAAATCTTTATCTGCAGGAAAATGTGCCGCTGGAAGTTATCCTGGTACTGGCTATGTATCTGGCATCTGTCGGCAAAGGTCCTGCATATGAAGCCAGGGTTATTCTGAACCTTTTCGAGAAAAAAGGCATTACAACAGCAGAAAAGGCAGAAGAATATATTGCCTCCGAAGAAAAACGCAGCAAAGCATATGACGAAGTGTGTGCCGTTTTCAGCCTGGATAAATCCAAGCTGACCAGCAGCGAGAAAACTGTAATCAACGGCTGGTATGAAAGCCTGGGTATGGACAAAGCCATGGTGCAGGCTGCATTTGAAGCAGGCCGGGGCAATGCAAGCATAAAATACTGCAACGGCATTATGAAGTCCTGGTCACAGAAAGGCTACAAAACACCTGCCGATATTCAGCAGGAATTTACATTCAACAGTCTGACAGGAAAAAATATTGATGATGACCAGGATGTGATTATGAAAGGTATGAACATAGTACCTGTATTCAACAAAGGAGAGTAGTTTATGAGCGGTGAAAGCTATAATAAGGCCTATTCCGTTCTGGAAAACCGCAGAACTTCCATGAGGGCAAAATATTTTGCAAAGCAGGACGAAATAAACAAAAAAGTGCCACGGGTAAGTCTGCTGACAGACGAGATAAACCACTTGGGTGCCAGCTATACTTTGGCCGTTCTGGGCAAAAACAAAACCGAAGCTGATAGTCTGCGAAAACAGATGGAGGTTCTGGACCTGCAGCGCACACAGTTGCTGAAAGAAAACGGTTTTTCTAAAAAAGACCTGGAGATGGAATATTTCTGCCCGGTTTGCAAAGATACAGGCTTTGTAAACGGAAAAGCCTGCCAGTGTATGAAAGAAGAAATCATCAGGCAGAGACAGAAGTTCCTCACTGTTCTCTCACCTGCTCCACAGGCAGATTTTGAAAGTTTCAGCCTTGATTATTATTCCAGAAAAGCAAGAGAGATGGGCAACGGCACTATGGTAGTGCCATATGAGCATATGAAACGCATATATGATTACTGTGTAGCATATGCAGAACATTTCAGCACAGGCAACAAAAGTCTGCTGATGCTCGGCAGCGCCGGGCTTGGTAAAACACATCTGGCCTGTTCTATTGCCACTGTGGTTATGAAAAATGGCTACACTGTAATGTATTCATCGGCACAAAGCCTGTTCAGCAAAATTGAACAGACCCGCTACACAGACGAAGATGTTATCAGCGATATACTGGCCTGCGATTTGTTTATTCTGGATGACCTGGGTGCAGAAAGCATGACAAACTATTCCTTGAGTGTGCTGTACAATATTGTAAATACACGTATGATAAGCAACAAGCCGTGTATCTACACATCAAACATTACATCACAGGCAAATCTGCAGAAACGATACGGTGAAAAAATTTCTTCACGCCTGCTCGGCAGCTGTGATACCTTCTTCTTTATCGGTGATGATATAAGAATATTAAAAAACAGATAAAACCATAAGATGAGGCTGAATAAGCCTCATTTTTTATTGATTTAAACAGCAATTGATACTATAATTGAATTAATATTTTGTAACGAGGAAATTATTATGAAAGCTGTATATTTTATAAACACAAACAAAGGCTATGGCCACGTATCACATACTGTATGGGATATTTTGAATAAAGAGGGTTTTCTTGCAGAAAATACCGGCTGGGATTTTTATGGACAGGAAGTGATGAAATATTCTGCTGGCGAAAACGAATTTTTCTTTGCACCAACAGACATTGCTGTGTGCAGGGATTACCCACGTTATCTGCCGCTGATGAATAAATATTTTGCTGACTGCGACATTTCTGCCATGGTTACCTGGCACGAAGGCACAAACGCCCCTGACAATGTGCTGACTGTACACTCTCTGGGAGATGTGGACAGCGGCTGCTACGGCGGTGCAAAACCAAGACTGATGAGAAACCTGATGCTTGCTTTTGAAAGAAACCGCGTAGAACTTGGTCTGGAAGAATACAGTGTGGTTACAGAAGCCACACACTGGTCCGGTGTGCACGCAGGTGAGGGTGACCCGACACAATTGCTTCAGTTCCCTGTGCCTATGGTTGATATTGAGGTTGGTTCCAGCCCTGTGTGCTGGGAAAATGAAAACGCATGCCGTGCGCTGGCACGCAGCCTGACAAAGGTTTTTGATGATGACGGACTGAAAGTGCACAATATCCTCTGTGTGGGCGGCGTTCATTTTGAGCCTAACTTTGCACAGGCAGTGTTCACACAGTGGGGTGATAACGAGACCTTTGGCGTGACACATATAATCGCAAACCAGTGGCTGGTTTCTGGCAAATATGAAGATGAAAGCGGATTTGAACGTGCCTGCAGATGTGTGGATGCCATTGAAGGCGGCATTGAAGCCATTTTCTTTCACGACAAGATGAAAGGCTGCTACAAAGACCTGGTGAGAAAACTGGGTGCACACTACAATGTGCCTATTTTCAAACACCAGAAGCTGAGAACACCTGATGAACTGGGACTGTAATACAGAATACAAAACAGGAGCAACGTTTTCGTTGTTCCTGTTTTTTAATGTATATCTGTAATTATATTACGTGATTCTTACAGCTATCTGCAATAAAATTCACAAATTATACTTAACTTTTCACAATATAAATGGTACAATATATATAATAAAACTGTTTACATTTCAAAAGGAGAACGCGTATGAAACCAAAAGTATATTTCAGCAAAACCATCACACCTGAAAAAGTACTGGAAATGTACAAGCTGCTGGGCAAAGAACTGCCAGGCAAAGTGGCACTGAAGGTACACAGCGGTGAAAAAGGCAACCAGAACTTTTTGGGTCCAGACTTCTGGAAACCGCTGGTAGATGTTGTAGGTGGTACAATTGTAGAATGCAACACAGCTTATGATGGTGCACGCAACACAACAGAAAAACACCTTGAACTGTTCAAATACCACGGCTGGAGCGAAACTTATCCTGTAGACCTGCTGGATGCAGAAGGTCCTGATATGGTGCTGGAAATCAAGAATTACAAACAGATTGACAAAAACTATGTTGGTAAAAACCTGGCAAACTATGACAGTATGCTGGTGCTGAGCCACTTTAAAGGTCATGCAATGGGTGGCTATGGCGGTGCACTGAAACAGCTGTCTATCGGCGTGGCATCCTCTTACGGCAAGGCATATATCCACGGCACAGGCGAACCGGAAAAAATCTGGACAGGCAATCACGACACATTCCTGGAATCCATGGCTGATGCTGCAGGTTCTATCGTTGAATACTTTGGCGAAAATATGGCATATATCAACGTAATGAAAAATATGTCTGTTGACTGTGACTGTACCGCAGTAGCCGAAGACCCATGTATGAAAGATATCGGTATTCTGGTATCCACAGACCCTATCGCTATCGACCAGGCATGTATCGATCTGGTTTATGCTGCAACAGATGACCCAGGTCAAGCTCATCTGATTGAAAGAATCGAAAGCCGCAATGGTCTGCTGACTATTGAAGCAGCAGCCAAACTGGGATACGGCAGCAAAGAATACGAACTGGTTGAAGTGGAATAATTATAATCGCTGTTCATCTTTCTCTCTCTATACATTGAAAAATCAGGCAGAACTATCTGCCTGATTTTTCTGTTTTACAAAACAAAAACCGCTCCTGCAGGAGCGGTCTTTTCATTCTGTAGGAATTGTTACCACCGGTGTATTGTCAGCAACATAGATAATTACATATGTTTCTTCCGGATCAATCATAACACCTTCCCGGATATCTGTACCTGTAACTATTCCATAGGAATATTTTTCGGTCTGTGGTACCCCCATGGTGACATATCTGATACCCATGGTATCCAGTAACGCTGTTGCTTCATCAACCGGACGGCCTACCAGACCATAAGGCATCTGTACTTTTTTCCGTTCAGGGCCTTTGCTGACCGTTACATAGACAATTGCACCCCGGCTTACAGATGTACCCTGCTGTGGCTGCTGGCGGATAATCTGGCCTTTTGGAACATTATCGCTGAATTCTTCTGTTACATTGAAATACAGATACTGTGTCAGACTCCGGTCATTCATAACCTCACTGTAGCTTTTGCCCACCACATATGGCACTTCCACCTGGTTTACATAGGATGATACAGGTGGTTCTTCAGATGAAGACGGTATACTGTCTCCCCCTGGAGGGTCAATGGAAGTCATGGCAAGTACAAATATTACCAGTATTACAGCGACTGCTACAAACGGTATAAACTTTTTGGGCTGTGAATCTTCTTTTTTGCTGTTTTTCTCCTGCTTTTTGCCGGCAGGCTTTTCGATTGTGGCTTTGTTATCCAGCATCAGCACAAAATCGTTCACATTATCTATTCTGTCCTGTGGGTCAGGCTTTGTGGCGTATTTCAGCGCCTCCACAGCATATTTCGGCATATATTTTGCCGCATCTTTCAATTCCAGCGACCGCGGTGTGAATACACGGCCTGTAACAACGTGATACAGCAGCGCTGACACAGAATATATATCTGTATAAAATCCGGGAAACTGATTGAGACTGTACTGTTCAGGTGCTGAAAAGCCCTCGTACAACTTATACATAATATGCTCGTTTTTTACACGCAGGTCCCGTATGGCAAAGCCTGTGAGAACAACGGTATTTTCCCCTGTAATCATCACAGTTTCATCACTGATACCGCCATGGGCAATATTCAGTTTTTCCAGTTGCCCCAAAAGCACAAACAGGTCCTGGAACAGCCATCTGGCCTCTTTGAAAGTATATGGTTTGCCGCGCTTAATAAGATTCTGGCGCAGATTCTCACCTTTTATATGTTCCAGCACAGCATACGCTGTACCATTGGCGCTGAAAACTGCAAAAATTTTCTGCAACGATTTGCTTTCTATTTTTATAAGAGTGGAGTAAAGGTCTGTAAAATCCATCATCAGATTCTTGAACAGTACTTCTTTCCCCTGCTGCACTCTGACCACCGTACCTTCACGGGGGGCAACCATTGAAACAGGCAGAAATTCTTTGAGAACAATCTTTTTCTGTGTCTGTCTGTCATACGCCAGATAAGAGGTGCTTTCGCCGTCCATATCCAGCACATCGCCCACGATATAACCGTTTATCTCTGTGCCGAACACCAGCGTACCGGGCAGATGAGTTTTAGCTTCAGATGGAAAACCGCACCAGCTGCACACCCGGCTGTCTTTGATTTCGCTGCCGCAGAAAACACATTTCAATTCTGATGACATAGCCTTTTCTCCTTTCTTTAAAATTAGCTTTGCACCATAAATATCAATGCAAAGCCTGAAACCAACAAATTATACTGTTATTGTATTAATTATAGTACAAACCCATAATATTTTCAAGTACCGACATTTTACACCCATTATGTATTATCGTCTCCAAAACCGGTATATATGCCGTCTGAAACAAAAAACGCTATTCCGCAAAACAGAATAGCGAATTGTATTAAATTACAGTTCTGGCAAGTCTTCGCTGTTTTCCAGATTGTTCCAAACGTTCTGAACGTCATCATCTTCTTCAAGGTTGTCAAAGAGGAGAGCCAGTTTTTTCAGTGTGTCCGGGTCGTCAACTCTTGTGTAGTTGTTAGGAACCATAGCAGCTTCACGTTGTTTCAGTTCATAGCCCATACTTTCAAGAGCATCTGCAACGGAAGCAAGGTCTGAAACTTCTGTAGTAACTTCGATGATGCCTTCGTCTTCAAAGGAAACGTCAGCAGCGCCTGCTTCAAAACAGTCTTCCAGCACTTTTTCTTCGTCATAATCTTCCTGTTCAATTACGATAACACCTTTGTTTTCAAACATAAAGGAAACGCAGCCTGTTGTACCCAAATTGCCGCCGAATTTATCAAAATAGTGGCGGATGTTGGATGCTGTACGGTTACGGTTATCAGACAGACATTCTACGATAACAGCGATACCACCGTTGCCGTAGCCTTCGTATGTGATGGATTCGTAGTTTTCTTTATCGTTGTCGCCTGCTTTTTTGATAGCTCTCATCAGGTTGTCCTGTGGAACGTTGGCAGCACGGCCTTTTGCCAACAGATCACGCAGACGTGCGTTGTTGTTAGGGTCAGCGCCGCCTTCTTTTACAGCAACAGAAATTTCTCTTGCCAGTTTTGTGAACACTTTTGCTCTTGCGGCGTCATTGGCACCTTTTTTTCTTTTAATGGTACTCCATTTTGAATGTCCTGACATATTAATCTCCTATTATATAATTATTAAATAGACTATAATTTTACGTATCCTTAATTTTAACACATATTATCTGTGTTTGCAAGAGAAAGAAAACAACACAGCCAATTATTTCTAAATGAATAAAACATAACAGATGGTTTATACTAATTGTGAAAGGAGTTGATTCAAATGGCAAACAACAAAAACAAACAGGAAAATCAGCAGAAGCAGAAAAACCAGCAAGAACAGCAGCGTCAGCAGAAAAACGAAAACAAAAAGAATTCAAACGAAAAATAATCTGATATAGATTTTATAAAAATCGCCTGCAAGCTTTCTTTTGGAGAGTTTTCAGGCGTTTTTTGTTCTCTTAACGGGTGAGAAATTAAATAAAGAGAGGCGAGATATACATAATCTGGCTTTGAAATATACAATCCTCATCGTACCGTAAAACAGGTTGCTGATAGCCGCCCCTGCGCAGTAACAGCAGAATATATCGATAAAACAAAAACAGGCACAGTGTTTACCATGCCTGTTGAATATTTATATTTTACTGTTTACCTTCTTTTACACCTTTTGCGCCAAGAACACTTGTGATAGTACCGAAGAAAATTCTTACATCGTTTGCAAAGGTAATGTCTGCGGCGTATTCGCCATCATATTTCGCCTTTATATCTATAGGCAGCTCATCTCTGCCTCTTATCTGTGCAAGACCTGTAAGACCCGGGCGTACATCGTTTGCACCGTATTTATCGCGTTCTGCAATAAGGTCAAACTGATTCCACAGTGCCGGACGTGGGCCGATAATACTCATCTCACCAACCAGAATATTCCATATCTGCGGCAGTTCATCCAGACTGGATTTGCGCAGAAAACGTCCGATTTTTGTGATTTTGCTTGCAGGGTCTGCCAGCAGATGTGTTGGTACGTCTTTTGGCACATCCGCATACATTGTCCTGAATTTCAGAATCTGGAAATGCTCTTTTCCTTTTGCCACGCGTTTCTGTTTGAACAGCACAGGACCTTTGGAGTCCAGCTTGATAGCAACCGCAATAACCAGCAGAACAGGCGACAGCACAAGCAAGCCAATAGCTGACAGCAGAATATCTATAAATCTTTTAAAAAACTTGTTATACATAATAATCTCTTAATAACTTACAATTTCATGGTTGAAGGTAGGCACCATAACCTTGATTTTCTTCATAAGACGTTCACGGTCATTTTCGTAGGCTACGGCTTTCAGTTCAAGCAGGTCAGTAAAGAAGCGGTCTGCATCCATTTTAAGAGGAGAACCGATAAAGATTTTACTGTTTGCTGTTTTGCGCACACCTTCTTCGTCCTGAAGAAGTTCTTCGTACATTTTTTCACCAGGACGCAGACCCGTGAACACAATATCAATATCCTTGTATGGAATAAAGCCGGACATCTTGATAACATTTTCTGCAAGGGTAACAATTTTTACTGGTTCACCCATATCAAGAACAAATATTTCCCCGCTTTTCTGTCCCATTGCACCTGCTTCCAGAACCAGGGAAACAGCTTCCGGAATGGTCATAAAATAACGTACAATATCCGGATGTGTAACTGTCAGCGGGCCACCTTCTGCCAGCTGGTCTTTGAACAGCGGCAATACAGAACCATTTGACCCCAGAACATTCCCAAAACGTACTGCAACAAATGTGGTAGTGCCATCACTGCTGGCGGCAATATTCTGAACAATCATTTCACAGATACGCTTTGTGGCACCCATTACATTTGTAGGGTTCACAGCTTTGTCTGTGGAAATGAGAACAAATTTTTCTGCACCATATTTTTCAGCGCAGAGAGCACAGTTGTATGTGCCGAAAACATTGTTTTTCACAGCTTCTTCAGGTGCATCTTCCATAAGCGGTACGTGCTTGTGTGCTGCAGCGTGGAAAACAACGTTTGGTCTGAATTCTGCAAAAAGATCGTCCATCTTTTTGGTATCGCGCACAGATGCTATGCGTACTTCCATATTCAGTTCGCCGCCATATTTACGTTTAAGCTCCTGCTGAATAGCATATGCAGAGTTTTCGTAAATATCTATAATCACCAACTGCTGTGGGCCGATGCCGGCAATCTGTCTGCAAAGTTCGCTGCCGATTGAACCGCCGCCGCCTGTAACAAAAACAATTTTGTCTTTGATAAATTTTGTGGCTTCGTCCGGCAGGATAACAGGGTCGCGGCCCAGCAGGTCTTCAACCTTGATATCTGTGATACGGCTAGCCAGGTCTTCACCGTCTTTGATAAGCTTTACAATGTCGGGCAGTGTTTTAATGCTGCAGTTGGTCTGTGAACAGATGTCAAGTATACGTTTTTTGTTCTGACCGTCAAGGGTAGGAATTGCAATAAGTATAGTATCTATCTGGCACTGCAGTACAAGTTCCGGAATATCGTCTGTTGTACCCAGAATTTCCACACCGATGATACTTCTGCCCTGTTTGTTTTTGTCATCGTCAACTGCACAGATAACATTCATATCCCTGGTTGCATTTTTGTTCAGTTCGTGAAGCAGTGTGGATGCTGCATCCCCTGCACCAACCAACAGAACTCGGCTGCGCTTTTTGCCAAGACCATTTATTTTTGTATTCCTGTACATTCTGTAAATCAGACGCACATACAAAGTAAGTGTTGATGCAAATGCCGCAGACAGTGCATAAACAGTGACAGGAACTCTCTTTTCCTGGAAAATCAGCATTGAAATGCCTATAAAAGCTATTACTGCCACAACACTGGAAGCCGCACAGCGGAAAAACTCTACAATTTCTGCATATCTCCACAGACTGTCATACATACCTGTGGTGTAAAATACTATACAGTAGCAAGCCACAAAAAGAAAACAACTGGATACTGTGATACTGAAATATTCTTCAATTGAACGCCGTCCGCTTATTGCCATCCATGTAAACAGATATGCAACACACACAAGAACACAGTCCATAAGGAACAGTATCAGACGGCGATATCTTGAAATCAGGTTACTTATATATTTAGGCATGATATGCCTCCTAATCGCATATGTAATCATTATAATATTTTACAACATTTTCACACAATAATCAATCAAAAACCCTATTTATTTTGTATAAACAGCATCATTATTGCATATCTGACAGGGTTATAATATAATAATTTACAGAAAGTTCATTTTTTCGGAGACTATTGTATGAAAAATATTATCTTTATAAACGGTACTATGGGTGTGGGAAAAAGCAGTGTATGCAGGGAACTGAACAAACAGTTGCCTGCCAGCGTGTGGCTGGATGGCGACTGGTGCTGGATGGCTGACCCGTTTACAGTGACTGACGAAACAAAAGCTATGGTGACAGACAACATCTGCTATGTGTTGAATAATTTTATTTCCTGCAGTCAATATGAAAATATTATTTTCTGCTGGGTTATGGACTATGAAAGCATATATGAAAGTATTGCCTGCAGGCTGAACAGTGAAAATTGCAATATTTTCCGTTTCACCTTGTGCTGCAGTGAAAGCGAACTTAAAAAGCGCATTGAAAATGATACCCTGCAGGAGGGACGTGCTTTTTCTAGAAGTCTGGAACGCGTAAAACGTTTTGATGGGATGAATACTGTAAAAATACGCAATGACAATATGACACCACGGCGGACTGCAGAAAAGTTAAAAGAAATGATATATAAACTGTAAATTACAGAACAGACTGAATAAAAAAACAAAGGGTGCTGATGCACCCTTTTATTTGTTTTATAATCCCAACATTTCTGTCAGTTTGTCCTTTGGCATAAAACCAACTTTTTTGTTTACGATTTCGCCGTCTTTAAAGAGGATAAGTGTAGGAATACTCATAACCTGAAACTGCATGGCAAGTTCCGGCTGGTTGTCCACATTCAGTTTGCCAAACACCACTTTGCCGTCCAGTTCTTCTGACAGTTCTTCAATAATCGGACTTATCATTTTGCAGGGGCCACACCATGTCGCCCAGAAATCCACAAGAACAGGAAGCTGATTTTTAAGTACAATCTCTTCAAAATTTTCTTTTGTTATTTCAACTGTCATAAGCGTAATCTCCTTTTATTTTTCCAGAAGTTTGGATATTGTATCAAGAACACTGTCTGTCAGTGATTTCTTTGCAGGAGTAACCGGTCTGGCGGCCGCAACAGGCTTGGCAACAGGGGCAGGAGAAGATTCCACAGTTATATCCAGCTGGGACACCTCTGTTCTGTATTCCTTTACCTGATTTTCAATAACCGTGCTGGCTTTGTCCATATTATCCATAGCTGTGGAAAGCTTGGCAAAGGACTGTTCCAGCTGTTCTTCCAGACGGGAAATTTCAGTTTTCACATCTTTTACTTTGTCCATCAGGTCTGCAGCATTGGCATCAAATTCTGCTTTTGTGCGCCGTGCTTCCTCTGTGGCCCGATTGATAATTTCTTTTGCGCGGACAGAAGCTTCCACCATACAGGCGGCTATTTCATCCTGTCTGGATTTCCAGTCTGCATTTTCTTTTTCAAGCCGGTCTTTCTTTTCAGACAACTGGTTGTAGTCCTTTTTAATCCGGGAAATTTCCCTGTCTCTTTCCAGAATCATATTGCGGTATGTATTCACCTGTTTTTTCAGTTCCACATTATCCTGCCTGATTCCAGCCAGATGTCTGGACAGTTCTGCCACTTTTTCCTGTGAAATATTCAGGTTTTCCCCTGTAAGGGACAACTTATCAGAAAGGGTCCGGATTTCTTCTTCAAGACCCTTCTGAATCTGGTTATAATTTTCTGCCTGCCGGTTCATCTGGCTTGACAGGCCATCGATATACTCAAGTACCTGTGTCCTGTCAAAACCTCTGAAACTCTGCTTAAACAAGATATTTTCCATGATTTCCTCTTTAGGAGCGATTTATTTTCTCTTATCTGCGGTAATTATTTGCCGCTGTTTCTTTTCAGGATGCTGATAACATCGTTGAGATAGTCATCATCATCTGTTGCAGAAATGTGTTCTTTGTTGTTGTCATCAAACCAGTTTTTGATGCCCAGGGAATTTTTTGTATCTGTAACAGGTTTTGCTTCTGTTTTCTGGTTTGATTCAAAACCTGTGGCAATAACTGTGATTTTCATTTCATCAACAAGGTTTGTATCAAAAGCTGCACCCCAGATGATATTTGCTTCAGGGTCTGCGGAGCTTGTGATAAGTGTGGCTGCCTGGTCAACTTCATCCAGACCGATGTCAGGTGAGGATGTGATGGATATAATAACGCCGCGTGCGGAGTCAATAGATGTTTCAAGCAGTGGTGACTGGATAGCCATCATAGCTGCTTCTTCAGCTTTGTTAGGACCTGATGCACGGCCAACGCCCATATGTGCATAACCAGCGTCTTTCATAACTGAACGAACGTCTGCAAAGTCCAGGTTGATGAATGAAGGAACATTGATAAGTTCAGAAACGGATTCAACACCCTGTTTCAGAACATTGTCTGCCATTTCAAAAGCATTTACCAGAGTGATTTTTTCTTCTGTGGCATATTTCAGTCTTTCATTAGGGATAACGATAAGGCTGTCCACGTTTTTCAGCAGGTTGGAAATACCTGTCTGTGCTTTTGTCATTTTGAGTCTGCCTTCAAAATTGAAAGGCTTTGTAACAATACCTACTGTAAGGATACCCTGTTCTTTTGCAACTTCTGCAACAACGTGAGCAGCACCTGTACCTGTGCCGCCGCCCATACCGGCTGTGATAAATACCATCTGGCAGCCTTTGAGTGCCCGTGCAATTTCGTCACGGCTTTCTTCTGCTGCGCGCTGACCAATATCAGGGTCTGCACCCGCACCACGACCTTTTGTAAGTTTTGCACCAAGCTGTACTTTCTGTGTGGCTTTGGAAGCCATAAGAGCCTGTGCATCTGTGTTCATAGATATAAATTCAACGCCTTTAAGGCCTGAAACAACCATTCTGTTTACAGCGTTACCACCGCCGCCACCAACACCTATAACCTTAATATTGGTAGTGTTCTGCATTTCTTCGTCCAAGTAAAAGCTCATTTTATATTCCTCCACATTAGTGTTATTTATTAAATATTCTGCTTAAAAAAGCAAAAGTTATATTACAAAATTATATACCTATATTTATTATATCATAACAAATTTCAAGTGCTATTTCAATCATTTTTTGGCGTTGCCTTGTTCAAAAATCAGGACAGGTTTTCCGGCTGGAAAATAGCGCTGCCGGCCTGGGTGGAATCGATAATTCCACTGTCTGTTTCAGCCAGATTATTTGTCAGGACATGGAAAGACATTTTCAGCTTGTAATCCATATCCAGCATTGTTCCCAGCTGTACCTCCACCCTGTCTTCATAGGTGATGGAAATATCCTGTGTATCGCTGACAGAGATTTTTGTAACGCCTGTATAGCCGGACCGTGCAAGCTTGTCTATCATTGCCAGCAGGGTTTTGCGGCTGTTTTCGTCTTCCAGATTTGCACTGATTTCAGTCAGTCCCCGTGGGGCAGCTGCCTGGGCAGTCAGTTTTTTGAAATTCTGTGAGTAAATGGTATAGGTGTACATTTCACCATCCAGCGTTTCGCTGTAATAGGTAGGTACGCTGTCTGTTATTGTGATAAGTATTTTATCAGGCAGTCTGCGGGATACCACCGCTTTTTCCACATAGGTGAATTCTTCAGGCAGTGTCTGCTCAAAAGTTTCAGTGTCCACCTTGAAGATGTTTTCTTCCAGCGGAATAGCACAGTAGTTGATAATCTCCCGGTCTTCGTATCGTGATGA
The DNA here is from genome assembly GCA_964649845.1 of uncultured Oscillospiraceae bacterium. Taxonomy (GTDB): domain Bacteria; phylum Bacillota; class Clostridia; order Oscillospirales; family Ruminococcaceae; genus RGIG3102. The sequence goes on along the minus strand of CAZYSS010000006.1, from coordinate 10,358 downwards.
ACCCTCCACCTCCACCTGGCGCACTATAAACAGTACCTTGAGGGAGATAAACACACAGATAGCCAGCAGTATCGCCACAAGTATTGCCGTGGTGAGAAAATGACGTGTTTTCTGCTTCCTGATAGTCTTTCGGCTTTTGCGGGGATTGTCTTGCTGTTTCAAAGTTTTTTTGCTTCTGAACTCCTGCTGTGGAGCAGCATTGCTACCCGGGTACTGTATAAATTTGCTGTTCTGGGCAGAAACAGTTTTAGACGACCGCAAAGCGCCCGTCTTTTTCATATTCTGTGTGCTGTTTCTTCTTTCGTTTTTGCCCAAAATTTAAATTCCTGTCTTCAAGTCCAGATTATTGTAAATAATGTCCAGACAGTCAGCTTTGTAGGCCTGTTTTGCCAGCTGACCCATCTGTTTTGTTTTTGTAATGTCGCCGTACATACTTTCAAAAGCTGATACAATGCTGTCTGCATTCAGGTTCTTTTCTTCAATAAGTATAGCTGCTCCCATATCTTCCAGCACTTTGCCGTTGTGATACTGATGATTTTCAGCCACATTCGGTGATGGAATAAGAATGGAGGCCTTGCCCATACAAGCAATTTCTGCGATTGTAAGGGCACCGCAGCGTGTGATAAGAATATCAGCCGCCGCCATATATTTTGGAATATCGTACAGGTATTCAAAAACCTGCAGGTTTTCACCCTGTGAGATATTGTTTTCCTTGAGATAATTTACAAATTCGCCTTCGTCATAGCGGCCTACAACGTGGTAGTGAACTATGTCTTTTCTGTCTTTGTTATGTAATGCCAGCACCTTCATAGCGTCATTCAGGCGCCGCGCCCCCAGAGAACCGCCAAAGGAAAGCACAACTGTCTTGCCTTCAACCCCCAGTTCTGCACGGGATGCCGCTGCATCAACAGAGGAGATTTCTTCCCTTACCGGGTTACCGCACACAATGCATTTTTCTGGATAGGCCATATACTGTGCAGCCTTTTCTGTGGCCACAAACACATAGTCCACATTTTTGGACAGCAGTTTGTTGGTCACACCTGCAAAGGCATTCTGTTCGTGGATTGCTGTTTTTATACCCATCTTTGCTGCCTGCAGCACTATAGGGCCGGATACATAACCGCCTGTGCCAACAACAAGGTCAGGCTTGAAATCCTTTATAATCTTCTTTGCTTTAGATGAAGCAAAAAGAAGATTTTTTACTGTGATAATGTTTCTTTTTATATTGTTGAGGGTAAGTCTGCGCTGGAAACCTGTAACTTCCATATGGCAGAAAGGATAGCCGGCTTTTGTCACCAGGCCGTATTCCATCCCCTCTTTTCTGCCCACAAACATAATTTCTGCCTGTGGGTGTTTTGATTTTATATGCTGTGCGATTGCAAGCCCCGGATTGATATGACCGGCTGTACCGCCTGCTGCAATAATTATTTTCATAGTTTAACCTCTGTCCAGATTTGCATATCGGGAAACTGAAAGCACAACTCCCATTTCCCCAAGAATCATCATAAGCGCTGTACCGCCTTCAGAGAAGAACGGCAGCGAAATACCCGTGTTTGGTATGGTGCCCGTGGCTACTGCAATGTTGAGAAAAGCCTGTAGTGTAATCTGCACTATAATACCTATTGTAATCATAGCACCGAATTTATCCTTTGCTCTTGTGGCAATGTAAATACCGCGCACAAACAGTGCAATAAACAGGATAATAACCATCATACCGCCTACAAAGCCCAGTTCTTCACAGATAATGGCAAAGATAAAGTCGTTCTGACCTTCAGGCAGATGGAGATGCTTCTGTCTGGAGTTGCCCAGACCAAGACCGAACAAGCCACCGCTGCCGATTGCAAGACGGCCCATATAGCTCTGGTAGCCTGCAGAAGAAAGGTCATTTTCCGGATGAAGCCAGTTTTCAATACGGGATGATGCATAATGAATGCTCTCCGGCCATATAATCAGTACAGACACTATGGCCACTATCAGTACGCTGATACCCAATACAAACCATTTTGTATCACAGCCACCCACAAACATCATAATAGCACCGATGGCACAGATGATAATTATACCGGAAAGATGTGGCTGGAAAAACATAAGGACTGTAATAGACCCCAGCACCGCCACAAAAGGTAAAACGCCATATTGGAAGGTTTTCATCTTGTCATAGTTCTTTTCTATCATATTGGCAAACATTATGATAACTGCGAACTTGGCAATTTCTGACGGTTGGAAAGTACCCACGTTTTTTATAACAATCCATCTGTTACAGCCATTGTATGCCGGCATAAACAGAACTATAATCAGCAGAATATATACCAGCCCCATAAGCATAACTGTATAACGGCGGAAAATATGGTAATCCACTCTGGAGGCAATCAGCATAGCCACCACACCCACAGCAGCAAAAATCAGCTGATCTTTGATATAATGCAGGCTGTCACCATCAAAGCGGTAAATACCGTAGACATAGCTGGCTGAATACAGCATAACAAGACCGAATGCCAGCAACACAAATGTGATAAACAGCAGAGGCATATCCAGTTTGTAGCCTTTTTCTGTAAAGCGGAACCATTTACTGATATTAAATTTTGATTTTACTTTTGCCTTGTCTGCCAAAGTGAAACCCTCTCTTTAATTGATTTTAATATGCAAAATAAGAAAGAACTGCAAAAACTGCCCGGACTGCTGTAAAAACAGTTACGATTTTCACTTCACTCCAGCCACTCATTTCATAATGGTGGTGGATAGGGCTCATTTTGAAAATTCTTTTGCCGTGGGTAGCTTTGAAATAAAGCACCTGAATAACAACACTGAGCGCTTCACAGGTGTAGATAATACAGCTGAGAAGAATGATTTCCGGGCGGTTGATCGCCCATGCCATGGCAACTACTGCGCCACCAAGGAACATACTGCCCGTGTCACCCATAAATACCTTTGCAGGATAGAAGTTCCACACAAGGAAACCTGCACATGCACCTGCTATTGCAACTGCAAACAGTGCATTTGTATAAAATCCATAGGCTGCAGAGATAACCATAAAGCCCAGGGCCACCACAAATGAAACGGAAGAACACAGACCGTCAATGCCGTCTGTAAGGTTAACAGCGTTAACCATAAAGATTATACCCAGAAATACTATAGGATAATACAGCATTCCCAGTTCAATTGAAATGGATGTAAATGGCACTGTAACCAGTGTGTTGATATGGCCGATTACATACTGACCATAAAGGAAAGCTGATGTAACTGCAATCTGACCTACTATTTTATATCTGGCCTTCAGACCAAGGTTGCGTTTTTTTACAACCTTGATATAGTCGTCCACAAAGCCGATAAGACCAAAGCCCAAAGCTGTAAGCATACTGATACAAAGGCTTACAATCTGATTTGTATATACTGCACCTGCAATAGTTTTCAGCTCTGACATAAGTATTGACAGGCCGGCACACACGCCGATAAGGCTACCCAGATAGAACATAAGACCACCCATAGTAGGTGTGCCCTGCTTTGTCTGGTGCCATGTAGGGCCTATTTCTTTGATTGTCTGGCCGAATTTAACCTTTTTCAGCCATGGTATAAGGGCAAAACCGCTGACTGCAGTAACGGCAAAAGCCAGAAGTCCTGTAATTAAAAATGAAATCCTGATCATAAGTACTCCTATTTTTCCATTCCTTGATATACCTGTTCTATAATATCTTCAAAACGTCTGCTGTGGCTGGCTTTGAAAACTATGCTGTCCCCCGGCTGAAGGTTAGCGATTATGTATTCGCCCAGCTGTTTTTTGTCTTCAAAGCTGATTGCGCCTTCGCCAAAGCCTGCACAGATATGCTTTGCTCTTTCACCGTGGGTCCACATACAATCCACGCCCTTTTTCCTGGCATATTCACCTACAGAGCGGTGGAGTGCGGCTTCGTCATCTCCCAGTTCCATCATATCACCGAAAACTGCAATTGTTCTGCCTTTGCCAACTGTTTTGATTGTATCAACAGCAGCTTTCATTGAGTCAGGGGCGGCATTATAGCAGTCTTCTATAAAAAGGTATTCGCCTTTCTGAACAAATTTCTGTCTCTGCCCGGACACAACATAGCCTGCAAGGTTTGCAGCCACCTGATGTGCATCAAAGCCCATATGTGTAACCACTGTGTATGCAGACAGGGCATTCAGCACATTGTGCTCGCCAATTGTAGGCACCACACAAGGAATCTCGCCGTGTTCTTTATCCACGATTGTAAACTGTGTTGTAAGACCAACCGTTTTTATATCCTTTGCCACAACATCGGCAGATATATTTTTTATACCATAATAATAAACGTTGGCAGGGTTGGAAACCTGTGCACGCGGCAGATAATCGTCATCGCCATTCACAGCCAACACACCGTCAGCAGGCATACCGTCACAAATTTCCAGCTTGGCTTTGAGGATATTTTCCCTTGTTTTCAGTCTTTCCAGATGGGAGATGCCGATACAAGTGATAACAGCAGCCTTTGGTTTGGCGGCAAGTGACAGTTTGTGCACATCACCCAGGGCTTCCATACCCATTTCCAGCACGGCAAATTTATCTTCTTTTGTAAATCCGTATATTGTTTTAGGCATACCCAGTTCATTGTTCCGGTTGCCCTCTGATTTTACTGTTTTTGCAAATGGTGACAAGGCTGCATAGATAAAATCCTTTGCAGTGGTTTTGCCCATACTGCCTGTAACACCGATAACATCTATATCATAGGTATCTCGCACATTGGCACCCATCCGGATGCTGGCATCCAGTACATTTGGTACTACGGCCTGCATATCGTCAGGAATATTGTCAATGTGATTTTCTGTCACAACAAATTTTGCACCCTTTTCAATTGCCATTGCAGCATAGTTTTCGCCGTTTACGCGTTCACCGCGGATAGCAAGGAAAACACTGTTTGCCACAACGTCACGGGAATCTGATGTAACGTGATTTATATAGCAATCATTTTTTGGCACAGCAAAGCCTTTTACAAGCTGTGAAAGTAAAATTGCATCCATATATTTAAATTCCTTTGTTGTATTTTTTCATAAATTTCGCAACTATTTCGTGCTCATCAAGGTAAACTGTAATGCCATTCAGCACCTGATAGTCTTCGTGACCTTTGCCGCACAAAATAAGTGTTTCATTATATTGTAACATATTTAAAGAAATATTTATAGCTTTTCTTCTGTCTACTTCCGCAATATATGGAATATTTTTTTCATCAAAGTAAGTTTTTACACTGTCTATAATGCTCTGCGGGTCTTCCTTACGCGGATTGTCGCTGGTGAGCACCACAAAGTCTGCATATTTTGCCACAGCCTCTGCCATTGCTGTGCGTTTTGTTTTGTCGCGTTCACCTGCACAGCCAAACAGCACCACAAAGCGTCCCTGTACAAACGGGCGCAAACTGGAAAGTACATTTTCCAGACCGTCACCGGTGTGGGCGTAGTCACAGATAACCGTAAAAGGCTCTTTTACCAAAATTTCGCATCTGCCCTTTACACCTTTTACATTGGAAAGAGCTTCCGCAGTAGCTTTTTCTTCCTGACCTGCTGCAATACAAGCCAGAGCGGCACCCATTGCATTGTGAACAGAATATTCACCAGGCATAGGGAAATTCACACGGCTGATACTGCCTTTGCCAACCAACAGGAATTTTACACTGTTGTGTGTAAAATCTATATTCTTTGCAGTAAAATCCGCCATATCGCTTTTGGCTGACAGAGTGATAATATTTTTGTGCTTATAGCGCTCTGCCACAATTTTACCATAGTCATCGTCAATGTTAATAACGATGTTTTCCGAGTTTTCGAACAGGATACATTTGGCATCAAAGTAATTATCCATTGTTTTGTGATAGTCCAGATGATCCTGTGTAAGGTTAGTAAACACCGCAACATCATAGCTAATACCGAAAAGACGATTCTGCACCAGCGCCTGACTGGAAACTTCCATAACTACATATTCACAGCCTGATTTATACATCTGTGACAGCAGTGCGTTAAGTTCATATGGTTGTGGAGTTGTAAATTTGGCAGGGATAATCTGCTGGTCAATCATGTTCTGCACCGTGCCCATAAGACCAACCTTTTTACCTTGCTGTTCCAGCAGATCTTTTATAAGGAAGGCAGATGTTGTTTTGCCGTTGGTGCCTGTGATGCCAATCATCTTCATTTTACGGGACGGATTGTCAAACAGGTTTCCGCACATAAGAGCATATGTCTGGCGGCTGTTTTCCACTATAATCTGGTTTTCCAGCCCCATATCACGTTCACATACCACCAGCTGTGCACCAATTTCCAGCGCTTTTTCCGCAAAGGTATGGCCGTCAAAAGAAAGTCCTTTGCTGCATACAAACACACAGCCCGGTCTTACCTTGCGGGAGTCGTCTGTGACGAAGTCTGTGTCAAAGTTTTTTACTGTTCCCTGATATTTTACATCTTTCAGAACTGACTGAATGTTCATATTGCCTCCGATTATTCTGTATAGTTAGGGTCCCGATAGGTTACAGTAATCACTGTACCCATAGGTACTTTATCTCCTGCATTAGGGCTCTGACTGACAACACGCACATTGCTGTTGCCTGAATATGCCCCCTCCTCTTTCAGGTTAAGCCCCTGTGCTGTAAGGGTGGTTTCCACATACGATGGTGATTTATTTATAAGGTTAGGCACTGTAACCATGGTGCTTTCACCCTGTTCTGTATATGCAACTACTATGCTGCCAACAGTAACTTTTTGTCCGTAAGCCGGAAACTGTGAAACAACTGTCTCGCCTGTGCCCACGGTTTTTATCTTCAGGCCTGCACGCTGCAGTTTAACAGCAGCCTCTGTGATGTCATAACCTGTGATGGATGAAACTGTTACATTCTGCTTGTTCTGTTCTGTAGCACTGTAAACAGGTTCCACGCCAAGATATGGCAGGATTTCACCCATAAGAGAACCTACAACAGGGCCTGCAAGAGGACCGCCATAGTAGCCCGCTTCACCTGTTGGTGTATCAAACAGGATAAGAATAGCAATTTCCGGGTCATCACAAGGTGCAACACCTACAAAGGATGCTATGTAGTCATCATCTCTGGCTGTGTCCAGTTTCTGTGATGTACCAGATTTGCCGCCTACACGGTAACCTGCAATATATGCGTGACCGCCATTACCGCTGGTTACGTTTTCCTGCAGTATATCGCAAATTATTTCGCTGGTTTCTTCACTTATAACCTGACGGCGTATAGCCGGTGTAAGGTCTTCCACAACGTTGCCGTCTGTGTCCAGCAGCTGTGAAACCAGATGAGGTGTTACCAGATTTCCGCCGTTTACAGCTGTAGCTACAGCTGTAATCATCTGGATTGGTGTAATTTTATTTGACTGACCGAAAGCACAGCTGGCAAGTGTAACTGCTGTATGCGTTTCGTCTGTATAATGAATACTGTTCTGTTCTCCTGGCAGGTCTATACCAGTTTTTTCAGCAAGACCAAATGAGTAGAAATAGTCATAGAAATTCTGGATTCCCAATGCCTGACCCATTTTGATAAAAGCAGGGTTACAGGAGTTTATGAGGGCCTGACGGAAGCTTTCTGCACCATGGCCAGAAGTATGTGAGCATTTTATTTTTGTATCTTCCACAATTTCATAACCATTGCAGTAATAACCTGATGCCAGTGATGCAGCACCACTGTCCAGAGCTGCAGAAGCTGTGACAATTTTAAAAACAGAACCCGGTTCGTACAGGTCATTTACAGCTTTGTTGCGCCACTGCCGCTGTCTGGCTTCTGACATTGCCTGTGTGCGTTCCTCATCATCAGAAATAGCCATAATCTGGTTGTAGAGAGCCTCATTTGTCAGTGAATAAGGGTCGTTAGGGTCATATGCAGGGTAGTTCGCCAATGCCAGGATTGCCCCTGTTTTTACATTCATAACGATACCAACTGCACCGTTTTCAACCTTGTGTTTTTCTGCATTAAGTTCAAGGTGTTTTTCAAGATAGTGCTGGATAGTTTCGTCAATTGTCAGCTTCAGACTGTATCCGTCTGTGGCTTCATTCAGAACCTCGTAATCAGTACCCATATCCAGACCCCAGCCGTTTTTTGCAGAGATTACACGACCTTTTTCGCCGGTGAGTTCTTCGTTGTAATAGCTTTCCAGACCTGCAAGACCCTGATTGTCAGAACCGCAGAAGCCCAGAATTGTGGAAGCGAAATCGCCATATGGATAATAACGCTTGTAGTCTGCCGCAATATTTACGCCGCTGATGCTGTTTTCCTTACAGAAATTCTGTACTTCATCAGCAACAGGTTTGTCAACTTTCCGCTTGATAAGCTGATAATAGTTATCCTTCTGCAGTTTGGCAAGAATTGTTTCCGGGTCAACATCCAGAATCCGGCCAAGTCCGTCTGCAATAAGCTGATGCTGTTCCTTGTCGCTGTCTCGCGGTGAAACGGATATGGTCCACACTGTGGCTGACTGTGCCAGAATCTTTCCGTTGGCATCATAGATAGTGCCGCGGTTTGGGGACAATTCCATTTCACGCAGCTGAATGGCTGTTGCTTCTGCTTTGTTTTCTTCGTAATTGAGAATTTGTATGCGGAACATATTTGCCGCAACTATAAAAAAGGCAAGTGCAACACCAAAGCACAGCCACATAGTGCGCATTCTCATTTTGTTTGTTACGTTTGTCTGATTTCTCTGTTTTCCCATTTATTTTCTCAATTTCTTTCCAGGTTTATTAAGCAACTTTAGGCGGAAGATACTACGGACGCTTTTTCGTCCTTCACTCCCCGCCTAAATTATACTAAATATTATTTTTTCAAGGCAATAAATATGACATAATCGGCTGTATTGCCTCTGTCAGTTTTTCTTTTACAGGTGACTGACTTACCACAAGTTTGTTTTCACTTTCCAGTTCAACATACTGTTTCTGGGAGGAGTCCATTTTTACCATACCCAGTTCGTTGATTGCATAGCTTTCAATCTGGTCCAGTGTCATACGGCTTTCCAGTGTGAATTCCAGATAAGCCTTTTCACTTTCAAGAAGAACTATTTCTTCTTCGATATCAGCAATCTGTGTACCGGTAGTTGTGATGGCAGCGTTTGTAGCGATAACAGCTATGATAAGTGCCATAAGTGCAGAAACGCCGATAAGACTTGCTATTTTTCTGCCCAGAGAAAATTTAGTCTGAGCTTTTATAATGATGCTTTCCTTTTTCTCTTTTCTGGCTATCTGTCTTTCCTGTTCCATTTCATAGAAAGAAAGGTCATATGCCACATTCATTCTGTCCATAGCTGTTTCCCCCTCAATTTATTTTAATATTCCCGATTTAATATTCCAGTTTCTCTATAATTCTCAATTTTGCTGAACGACTGCGGCGGTTTTCTTCCTGCTCCGCCTCATCTGCAACCAGCGGTTTGTTGGTGATAATTTCTGCTTTGGCTTTTCCGCCGCAAATACACACAGGCAGTTCCTTTGGGCAGGTGCATTTTACTGCCAGTGATTTGAAATACTGTTTTACCATTCTGTCTTCAAGTGAGTGGAATGTGATGATACACATTCTGCCGCCCACGTTCAGCATTTCAAACAGGTCTTCCAGGGCATCCTGCAAAGCACCCAGTTCGTCATTTACTGCTATGCGCAATGCCTGGAATGTTTTGCGGGATGGGTTTTTGCTTTTTCTTCTTTCTGCAGAAGGATAAGCACTGTTTACAATTTCAGAAAGTTGCTTTGTGGTGGTAATCTGTTCATTCTCACGGTAAGCAACAACCTTTTTTGCTATCTGCCAGGCGAATTTTTCTTCGCCGTAATTTCTTAAAATATCTGTCAGCTCCTGAACAGAAAGTGTATTTACCAGGTCTGCTGCAGACGGGCCTTCCTTGCTCATACGCATATCCAGATATGCTTCAGCATTGTAGGAAAAGCCTCTTTCGGCATTGTCCAGCTGATAGCTGGAAACCCCCAGGTCCAACAGGACACCATCTATTTTTTCCACGCCCTCTTTTGCCAGGGCTGAACGGGCATTGCGAAAGTTTGTATGGATAACTTTTGCAGGCAGGCCTGACAGTCTTTCTGTGGCAACTGCCACTGCGTCAGGGTCTTGGTCAAGACCGTACAATGTACCTGTGATAAGGCGTTTTGCAATCTCTTTTGAATGACCTGCGCCGCCACAAGTACCATCCACATATATGCCGTCCGGCTTGATTGCAAGACCATCTATGCACTGCATAAGCATAATAGGTTTGTGACTGAATTCGCTCATTCTTTAAAACTCCATATCTATAAGCTTCCGTTCTATGGAAGCGAAATCGTTTGCTTTTTCCATTGCGTCTACGTCGGAAAAACCGTTTAGTGCCGCGCTGCCCGTGTCACCGCTTGTGGC
>CAZYSS010000005.1:44887-45744 GCA_964649845.1 uncultured Oscillospiraceae bacterium | reverse complement strand
TACTTTGGCAATGGATGTACCCTGTGTACCGTTGTATTTTGTTTTTCTGCCTTTGATGTTATCAGCAACAATACGTGCCTGTTTGTTTGCAGGGGATGCCAGTGGGATAATTGTCTGTTCACCTGAAACAAAGTGTTTAACTGCGATAGCGTCACCTACTGCCCAGATGCCGTCAACATTTGTGTGCAGGTATTCGTCAACGATGATTTCGCCGCGTTTACCCAGTTCAATACCGCTGCCGGCAAGGAATGCTGTAGCAGGTTTAACACCGATAGAAAGAACTACCATTTCAGCTGGTACAAAGCCGCCATCTGCCAGGGCAACACCATCTTTTGTGATTTCGCTTGCCAGTTTGCCTGTAGCAAGTTTAACGCCTTTTGTTCTTACGTGGCCGTGGAGACCGTGGGACATATCCTTGTCAATGTTAGGCATAATGTGTTCGCCTGCTTCAATGATTGTTACATCAACGCCTGCTTCTTTCAGGTTTTCTGCAACTTCAACACCGATAAAGCCGCCGCCGATAACTGCTGCTGTTTTTGGGTGTTTTTCATCAAGGAAGTCTTTGATAGCATATGTGTCAGGAACATTGCGAAGTGTGAAAACAGGCATTTCAGGGCTGATTTCCATTTTTGGAATGATTGGCACTGCACCTGGTGAAAGAACAAGCTCATCATAGGACAGGTCATATTCTGTGCCGTCCTGATGGTTTTTAACTTTAACAATTTTGTTTGCGCTGTCGATAGCTACTGCTTCGCTGAAGATGCGTACATCAACGTTGAAACGGCCTGTAAAGCTGGCTGGTGTCTGAACAAGAAGTTTTTCTTTTTCAGAAATTACGCCTGACAAATAGTATGGCA
>CAZYSS010000005.1:30753-44877 GCA_964649845.1 uncultured Oscillospiraceae bacterium | reverse complement strand
GCAAAGGAGATAAATTCGCCTTTTTCAAGCATGATAATTTCTGCCTGTTCATCAAGACGTCTCAATCTGGCTGCTGCACCGGCACCACCGGCAACACCACCGATAATAACATATTTCATATTGTTTTCCTCCATAAAACGTTTATTTATAAACGCAATTATATAATTATATTATCATTTATAAAGCCTCATTTGTCAATCAGTTTGATGTATTTCTCACAGGTTCAGCCTGTAGAAAATTATGGGAATTTTTTGAGAAAACATATAAAAAGCGGTGCCGCCACCGCTTTGATTATATGCTATTGTTCAATCTGCTCCAGCAGCCGCCGTGGAGATATGCCATACAGTTTTGCCAGTGCAAGCAGATTGGAGGTAGATGGTTCCGAAGTGCCACTTTCCCACTTGGACTCAGCCTGTCTTGATACACCCAGCTGCTGTGCCACAAATTCCTGTGTCATACCTTTTTCTGTGCGCAGAGCCTTTATTGTTTCTCCCAGACTGCGGCGGATAACCTGCTTTTGCGGTGTATCCCTTCCCTGTGAATTGAAAAACCTGATTCCCGAAACAAGAAATTTCACAACAAGATACCCCAACCCGATAACCAATGCCAGATTCAGCAATGTAAAAAGCATTGTAACAGGATGAATCCATAATTTTGCAAACAATGAAGTCGTCTGATTTCCCATAAAAATCTCCTTGTCATTTATGAATCCATTTTATCACATACGACTGTACAATTCCACCAACTATTGCGCAACTATAGGTTTACTTCAGTAAAATCACGCTTTAACCGCTTTTTTACTGAACTTTATTTCCTCCAGGTCTTCCCTGTCTATCCACTCCTCGGTAAAGCCGCAGGAACAGCAGATATATCTGTTTACATTTACTGCAGAGAAAATAGTAGCACCCAGCATAATGTTGTTGCCGCTTGCATACGGACCTGCGTGACCATCTATTCTCACTATATCACCACTGCCGCATTTCGGACATATGTTTGTATTTTTCATAATATCACCTCTTTTTCAAGAGTATCATACAAATGTGAGAAAAATATAAAAGCCGCCTTTTCAGGCGGCTTTGTGATTGTTATTTTGTCAGTTCAGCAATAAATTCTTTGATAAATTCATAAACTCTGGCAAAGCTGTCCAAGTCCATCCATTCTGTAACTGTGTGTTCATTGCCTGCTGTACAGCCCAATGTAACAATATCCATACCAGGCATTTTTTCGCTGAATACGCCCAGTTCCAGACCGCCGTGCACAGCAAATTCTCTCATATCCTGACCTGTTTTTTCTTTGTACATTTTCTTTGCCAGTGGACGCAGTTTGCTTTCTGCCATATATGGCCATGCAGGCATCCATTCGCCTTTATAGTCTACATACATACCGCACAGCTGTGCCACTGTGATAATGTTGTCCACATAGTCATCGTTTACTGTGCGTGAGGATGAGCGCAGCATTGTATTCACTGTGATTTTGTCTTCCAGAGTTTTTACAACCCCCATATTTGTACTTGTCACAGGCAGACCTGCAACCTCTTTGCTCATCATTCTTACGCCGTTTGGCACGTTGTAAAGTGTTTCTGCCACAGTTTTTGTTGTTTTTGCAGACAGCATTCTGTCAGCTGCAGCATCACTTACTGTAACATTCACGCCTGCATCGCTGGCTTTCAGTTCCACTTTGATTTCAGCAAACACTTTTTCAATCATTTCAACCGCCGCCTGTCTGTTATCCAGCACAGCTATAACAGCTTCTGCTTCACGTGGGATAGCGTTGAACATCATACCGCCTGTAATGTTGCATATGCGGTAATCAGCCACTTTTGCCACATTGTGCAGGATTCTGCCCATAATCTTGTTTGCATTGCCTTTTTCATCTGTGATGTTCATAGCGGAGTGGCCGCCCAGCAGACCATCAACTGTAATTTTTATAGCTTCACCCTGTGCAGCTTCCCAGTCTGTGTTGCAGGCAACGATAATTTCCTGTGCGCCTGCGCTTGTTGTGCAGATAACGCCTTCAGGACCTGCATCCAGACCAATCATTCTGCGTGCTGTAATATCGCTGCAGTCAAGCGCCATAGCACCCTTCAGGCCCACTTCTTCCATTGAAGTGAAAGCAAATTCCATTGGTGGATGTGGGAACTTATCTCCGTCTTCATCCATCAGTGCCAGCATATATGCCACACCTTTGCCGTCATCTGCGCCAAGGGTTGTTCCCTGTGCGCGGAGGATGTTGCCCTCTACAACCAGTTTCAGACCGTCTTTTTCAAAATCGTGGTCTGTGTCCTTGTTCTTTTCGTTTACCATATCAATATGGGCCTGCAGCAGGATTGCTGGCAGGTTTTCACAGCCGGCAGAAGCAGGTTTCTTTACTACAACGTTGAACTTTTCGTCCATACGTGCGTAAAGACCCAGTTCTTCCGCTCTGTTTTTAATGAATTCGGCCACAGCTTTTTCGTTGTAAGAGCCGTGAGGAATGGCAGCGATATCCTCAAAATATTTCAGAGCCAGTGCAGGCTCTCTGCCTTTGATTACATATTCCATATTTTCCTCTCTCCCGTTTTTTGCAAAACGTATAAAATAACTTAAATATAATTTAGCACTGTACCGTTCAATTGTCAACCGCCCGGATACATATTTATGCATTTTATACGGATAAACCCAAATAAAAAAGCTTCCTTTTGGAAGCCTTTTATATAAATATTCAATTAAAACTCTTTCACCATCATTTTTGCAGCTTTGTAGATATCACCGCAGCCCAGCGTGATTACAAGGTCGCCAGGCTGGATATTTTCTTTTACATAGTTTACAACGCCGTCAAAGCCTTCAAACCATACGCTGCCAGGGATAAGAGCCGCCAGGTCTTTTGTGTAGATGCCGATGGTATTCACTTCACGGCTGCCCATAATTTCTGTCATAACCACTTTGTCAGCCAGCTGCAGGCTTTCTGCAAATTCATTCAGCAACATTTTTGTACGGGAATAGGTAAACGGCTGGAACACTGCCCATACGCGTTTAAATCCCATATCATTTGCCGCATTGAGAGTGGCTGTGATTTCTTCTGGGTGGTGGGCATAGTCATCTGCAATTGTAACACCGTTTACTGTGCCCAGAATTTCAAAGCGTCTGCCTGCACCGCCAAAGGCGTTTGTGCCTTTTGCAATATCTTCAGGTGACACACCGCTCATATGACAGGCTGCAAAGGCTGCCAGAGAGTTGTAGATATTGTGCTTGCCAGGGATAGAAAGATGAATTGTTGTCAGAATTTCACCTTTGTATTCCACATCATAGCTGTAGAAGCTCTGATGCTCTTTTCTCACATTTACACCGCGATAGTCGTTGCCTTCCGCCAGACCAAAGGTTGTGATTGGTACCTGCATATCTCTGATAACTTCTGTGGTGTTTTCATCATCGCCGTTGATAATGATACCGCCTGTTGCCAGAGTGGTGAACTTTCTGAAAGTGGCCTGCAGATTTTCAAAGGTTTTGAAAAATTCCAGATGGTCGTGGTCAATATTGAGAACTATTGCCAGATAAGGTGTAAGTTCCAGGAATGTGTAGCTGTATTCACAGGCTTCAATAACCACATTTTCACCTTTGCCGTCACGGCCGTAACCGTTGATAAGTGGCAGTTTGCCGCCGATTACACAGGCAGGGTCTTTGCCTGCCATAATCATAATCTGGCTGATAAGGCTGGTTGTGGTTGTTTTGCCGTGTGTACCGCTGACACAGATTGATTTTTCAAAGAAACGGCTTACTTCCCCCAGCATAATGCTGCGTTCCACAGCAGGAATACCCAGTTCTTTTGCTCTTGCCAGTTCGCAGTTGTCTTTGAAGATAGCTGCAGAGTAAACCACCAGGTCTGCGCCTTCCACAGCAGATGCTTCGTGCGGGATGTTGATTTTGATGCCCATTGCGCGTTCATAATTGATAATATCGCCTTCATTTACATCACTGCCGGTGATGTTGTAGCCGCGGCCTGCCAGAATCTGCACTATAGGGTACATACCGCTGCCGCCGATGCCAACAAAATGTATATTCTTTTTGCCGTCAAGAATGCTCATATTCTATATCTCCATAAATAAATATTTAAACTATTACATACTTAATCATATTTTACCACAAAAATGCAGAATGTAATAGTCTTTTTGAAAAATTTATATCAGCATACGGCCGATTTACTGCAAAACGCTTAAAAACAATAAACAGCCACCCCAAAAGAGTGGCTGCAGCATTATTTTTCTGTAAATTTTCCTGACAGGAATTTAAAACTGCCATCCTCATTTATTCTGAAAGTCATTTCCCCTGCATCAGGCTCACCCTCAAAATATATAATATCATAATGTACAGTGTATATTTCACCATCCTGTTCAAACTCTGTGATTTTTAATCCCATAGCACTGCCAAGGCCGTCATGTATCAGCACTGTGTCATTTTCTGCATTGTATGAGTTACTATTTTCCAGCGCAGAACGTATATCAGCCGCATCAAAATCAAAATATTTTGTGCCATATATTACATAGCTGTCTACAGTTGCATAACCGTCAATATTTTCAAAATCCGTACTGTAATCATATACGTATAAATACTCAACGATATATTTGAAAGGAGCAGTATCAACAAACTGTAAAAATTCACTATTATTGTTTTTGTCCCAGTTGTGTTTTGCTGTCATGCCAAAAAGATACAAAACTCTTTCACAGGCTTCTTCTGTATCCATATAATCAAAAACACGTCTGTTTATTGTATTGGATAAATACTGCAGATATCCGTCAGGATGTACTTTTGCTTTAACAATTCCGATATATTCAAGCTCGTCTTCAGTTGTATACATACCATATGATATGTCATATGTGCCATCCTGATTATCAGTTATATCCTGCATAACTGCACCGAGATTCCAGCCCCAGCCGTCTGTCAGAAGGACTGCATCAGTCTGTGGGTCGTATATCAAAGAGTTTTCAAAACTTTTACGAAGCACTTTTTCACTGAACGGATAGTATTTTGTGATTGCAGGTATAAGTACATCCAGCTTTATACCCTTGCTGGCAAGGTATCGGTTTTCTCCAACATCAACTTTTGGCAGTTCTTCGCCGTTATCTCTGTTATAAAGATACTGTACATTGCCAATCAATGAAAAGGGATATCTCGGTAAAGTATTTTCATCCCAGTTATCATCCAGCATCAGACCGATGGCCGGTATTTCTTTTTCTGCCAGCCGCTGTATTTCTTCAAAAGAAAGTGATGGCTTACTAGTTTTGCACCCTGTCAGGGACAAAGTAATTATAACTGCCAATACAGCAGACAATATTTTTTTCATATCAAAACCTCTTTCCTGCCTGATAATAAAATTATATCATATATTTCTGCCGCCACACAATAATAGAACTGTCGCTTTTCTGCATTGACAGCACTGCGGTTATAATCATATGAAAAATTTATGAAAACTGTTGACAAAGCCGTATCATCTGTGTATATTGAATATATACAGTATACACTGCAGAGGTACTATATGAATATAATTATATCCAACCGGTCTCAGGACCCTATATACACCCAAATTGAACAGCAGATAAAAACCGCCATTGTCAGCGGCGTGCTGAAAGAGGGGGAAATGCTGCCATCAATGCGCGCACTGGCAAAGGAACTGCGCATCAGCATTATCACCACCAAGCGCGCCTATGAAGAACTGGAAAAAAGCGGCTTTATACAGACGGTGGCCGGCAAAGGCTGCTATGTGGCGCCAAAAAATCTGGAATTTGTAAGAGAAATGCACCTGAAAGAAGTGGAAGAAGCCCTGGCCAAGGCTGTAGCCGCTTCCCGGCTGTGCAATCTTACACCGCGGGAACTGCACGCAATGCTGGACCTGCTTATTGATATAAATGAATAAAGGAGGACCCAATGGAAAATGCCATTAAAGTGACTGGCCTGTGCAAAAACTACGGCAGTTTTGCCCTGGACAATGTGTGCCTTGATATACCGCAAGGCTATATCACAGGCTTTGTAGGGGCAAACGGCGCCGGCAAAAGCACATCCATAAAGTCAATCCTGGACCTTATTCCTGTTGATGGTGGCGAAATTGAGATATTCGGCACTGCACACACGGAATTGTCCCCACGGCAGAAAGAAATGATAGGTGTGGTGTATGATGAATGCATCTACCCTTCCCCGTTGAAAATAAAGCAGATTGACAGATTTTCAAAGGACATCTATAAAAACTGGGACAGTGAAAAATTTTTAAGTCTGTGCAGGAAATTCGGTCTGCCTGATGATAAAAAAGTCCACGAATTTTCACGTGGAATGAAGATGAAGCTGTCTATAGCCAGTGCCCTGAGTTACGGCGCAAAGCTGCTGATTCTGGACGAAGCCACCAGCGGTCTGGACCCTGTGGTAAGGGAAGAAATACTGGATATGCTGTTGGATTTTGTGCAGGATGAAGAAAACACAGTGTTTATGAGCAGCCATATCACCACTGACCTTGAAAAGGTGGCCGACTATATCACATTTATAAACAATGGTAAAATTCTTCTGACTATTGAAAAAGACAGAATAAGCGAAGAATACGCCATACTGAAATGTTCTGCCGAAGATTTCGAAGCAATTGACAAATCAGCTGTTCTGGGCACCAGCCGCAGCAATTACGGCATTTCCGCCCTTGTACACCGCAGCAAGGTGCCTGCCGGTATGCTGCTGGAAAAGCCAACCATTGAAGATATGCTGCTGTATATGACAAAGGAGGATAAAGTATGAAAGGTCTGATTTTAAAGGATTTTTACACTATGGCATCCACCATAAAAACCTATGCCCTGATAATTGTGCTGTATGTGCTGGCATTTGGCATTATGGAGGGTGACAGGGCCTCTGCCATACTTATCTCCACTCTGGTAATATCAATGGCACCTGTAACAGCCATAGCTTATGACGAACAGAGCAAATGGGACAAAATGGCACGCACAATGCCTGTGACAACCAGAGAAATTGTTGTATCAAAATATATTTTCAGCATCATATTGTCTGTGGCAGCTGCCGCATTTGCCACATTTATGACCACCATATTCAACCCCACCAGACAGACAATCAATGTTTCACAGCAGTTGATTATATGCGGTACAGCCATATTGCTGTCAATGTTTTACCACAGCCTGCTGTTCCCTACCATATACAAATTCGGCACCACAAAGGGCAGGATATATACAATGCTGATTGTGTTTATACCTGCCATACTGACAGGTGTGGTATCCTTTTTCAGCTTCTGGCCTGCAGCCGTCCTGATAATGCTTACAGAATATGAAAATCTGGTTGTGCGGATATGTATATTGCTTTTGATACTGATATATATGAGGTCAATATTACTGTCAGTAAAAATTTATAAAAATAAAGATTTATGATAAAAAAGAGCGTCTGATGACGCTCTTTTTTATTGTGTTAATTATGTACTTTTATCTCATTTTACCTGCATCTTATTCCGTCACAGAAATACAGTTTTATTCTTTATCCATTGCAAAATCAAGTGCAGCAAGTGCGTGCAGCTCTGTGGAGTCAAACACAGGAACAGGGCTGTCTTTCTGTTTGATAAGCATCTGGATTTCCGTACAGCCCAGGATAACGCCTTCTGCGCCCTGCTGTTTCAGTTCATTAATAACATTTACAAAGTATTCTCTGGAGGAATCTTTGATAATGTTGAAGGTCAGCTCTTCTTCAATAACACGCATGATTTCATCCATTTGCTCTGGCTGTGGCACAACAGTGTCAATGCCGTAAACATCTTTCAGCTTTGCTTTGTAGAACGGCTGTGTCATAGTGAATGTAGTGCCCAACAGTGCCACTTTGCTCACACCTGCTTTTTTGATGGCCTGTGCTGTGGCATCCACAATATGAATCATAGGGATATTTACAGCAGCCTGAATCTGATCAAAAACTGTGTGCATTGTGTTGGTACACATAACTACCACGTCTGCGCCAGCTCTTTCCAGGCTCTGTGCAATATCAATAAATTCTTCTGCCAGAGTATCCAGCTTACCGCTGGTTACCAGGTTGTATTTTCTTTCCAGGTCTGTGGAAAAGATAATGGATTCCACAGTGGACTTGTTCCCCAGACGGTTGTTGGATTCTTCGTTGATGATTCTGTAATAGTCAACTGTAGACTGCCAGCTGAGGCCGCCGATAAGACCCACTTTTTTCATAATATATTTCTCCTTGTCACGTTCTGATATATATTTATATATTATCATCTGTATTCATATTTTTCAACTTGAAATTGGCTGCATCAACATATATACTGAAAATATACACATAAATATGCACAGGAGGCCATTATGATTGAAGTTGTGGCATTGGGAGAAATACTGATAGATTTTGCACAGAAATCTGTGGACGAAATGGGCTACCCTGCCCTGCAGGCACAGCCTGGCGGCGCACCTGCAAATTTTCTGGCAGCGCTGGCAAAATACGGACATAAAACAGCTATGATAGGCAAAGTTGGGGATGATGCCTTTGGCCATATGCTGATTGACACACTGAATAACCGGGGCATAAACACAGACAATGTTGTTGCAGACAGCGACTTTTTTACCACTCTTGCATTTGTCACTCTGGACGAAAACGGCGAGCGCAGTTTTTCCTTTGCCAGAAAACCGGGGGCTGATACCCAGCTGGATTTCAGTGAAATAAACTGGTTTCTGCTGAAGCAGGCAAAAGTGTTTCACTTCGGCACATTGAGCCTGACCCACGACACCGCCGGTTCAGCAACTGTAAAATGCCTGCAGTATGCAAAGCAAAATGGTAAACTAATCAGCTTTGACCCTAATCTGCGTCTTGCCCTGTGGGATGACCCGGTGGACGCCAAAGCCGCTATGCTGTACGGACTGGAACAGGCTGACGTGGTAAAAATCAGCGATGAGGAAGTGCAGTTCCTGTGGGAATGCGACTGTGAAACAGGTGCACAGATTATTTTGAAAGATTTTGGCGCCAGCCTTGTCTATGTAACCCTGGGAGCTGACGGCTGCTATTACGCTAACAAAAACGGCAGCGGCTATGTGAAAATACCGCAGAACATAACCCCTGTGGACACCACAGGGGCAGGTGATATATTCGGCGGCAGTGCTATGCACTGTCTTTTACAGGAAGACAAAAAACCTGATGAACTGACCATTGAAGATATGGACAAAATATGCAGGTTTGCCTGCACCGCAGCCAGCCTGTCCACCATGGCATACGGTGGTCTTACCAGTGTACCGGAACTGGCAGAAGTGGAAAAATTAATATAAACTCTACAAAAAAATACCGCCTGCAAGGCGGTATTTTAATCAGAATTTTTACCAGTAAATAAATGATGTCAGCGCAAGGCCAATGGAAAATACCAGCCCCAGCAAAGCAGCAAACAGATATATGATTATTGTTGCTCTCGCCCATGATTTTTTATTTACATTTTCTTTCTGTACAAAGGCCTGATAGATAACATAAAACATACCTACAACAGGAATTGATGAAATCAGCAGCATCCACACAAAATCAACAGTAGACAGGTTCTGGTCCGGCAGGTCAGCAAATTGTGCAACCGGCCGTGACTGTTCATAGTTGTTCTGTGTATAAAACGGATGCTGTGGGGCATTCCGGCTATAGTCAGACTGGCCGGCAGTTACATTTTCCTGCTCTGCAGACTGACTTTCCACAGTAAATTTCAATTCCGGTACAATTTTTTCTTCCCGGCCTGTATCAGTATTTGTAATTGCAGTAGTATCTGTGGTATAATTTTCTACAGGATTAACACCTGTCAGGTCGCCTTCCAACTGTGAAAGTGCGCTGTTCAGTTCATTCATCTCTGTTTCTGTCACCTGTAGTGCAGGCTGAGAGGAATCCACCTGTGTCTGCACAGGTACAGTTGCTTTTTCTATTTCTGCTTTTGGCAGACCACATCCGCCGCAAAAGTTGGCTGTAGGACTTACAGGGCGTCCGCATCTTGGACAAAACATTCTCATCATCTCCTTTATTATAAATGCATTTTAACACATATATGTGAAAAAATAAAGTAAAATGATAATTCATTATAGCAAAATATAACATTTTTTGAAGAAAGCAGGTAATTTATGCTTACAAAAACCATGTTGGCCGCCGTTGACACAGGCGAATATAACATTGATGATTCCATAAAAGAGCTGGCTGCCCTATGTGAAGCCGCTGACCTTGAGGTTGCATTCAGTATTGTACAGCGCAGGGAAAATCCTGAAAAGAAATACTATCTGGGCGAAGGCAAGCTGGAAGAAGCAAAACAGCTGGCTGACGCCAATGAAATTGAACTGTGTGTCTTTGACTGCGAACTGACTGGCAGCCAGATAAGAAACATATCTGACTATCTGGGAATAGAAGTTATCGACCGCACTATGCTTATTCTGGAAATTTTCTCCCGCCGTGCCACAACCAGCGAAGGCAAACTGCAGACAGAGCTGGCTTTGCTGAAATACCGTCTGCCAAGGCTGACAGGTGTGGGTGTGTCCATGTCCCGTCAGGGCGGTGGCGGCGGTGAAACCAAACTGGAACTGGACCGCAGATATATTCAGGGCCGCATAGACCTTATCAAACAGAAGCTGGCACAGGTGGAAAAACGCAGGGATATTCTCAATAACCAGCGCAAGAAAAACGACGTACCGATTATTGCTCTTACAGGCTACACTAACGTAGGCAAATCCAGCCTGCTGAACGCCATGACAGGCAGCGATATTTTTGAAAAAGATATGCTGTTTGCCACACTGGACCCTACAGCAAGAAAACTGCTGCTGCCAAGTGGCCAGAATGCCATTCTGGTAGACACAGTAGGTTTTGTAAGCCGCCTGCCTCATAAACTGGTAGAGGCTTTTAAATCTACGCTGGAACAGGCAAAATATGCTGACATTATACTGAATGTGTGTGACATTGCCAGTGAAGACAGGGACCTGCAGCTTGAAATCACCCAAGGTGTTCTGGCTGAAATAGGCTGTGAAATGGAAAACGTAATCACAGTATACAACAAATATGACAAAGAACACGATATGCCTGCCCCACCATATGCAGTGGTGACCAGTGCTAAAAGCGGTTATGGCCTGGATACTCTGCTGGCCAGAATTGATGATTTACTGGCACGGCGTATGGCCGACCTGGACCTGCTGCTGCCATACAGCCAGACAGGTCTTCTGAACATCATCCGTGAAAATGGCAGGATTGACAGCGAGGACTACACTGCGGAGGGTATAGCTGTAAAAGGTAAAGTAGACAAGAAATTTTTATATATTTTTACAAGCTATCAGGTAAAATAGCATAAAAAAATGTGGTTTTGCACAAACTTTCATTTTCCCCTTTACAAATCAGGCGGATATATATATAATGTATTTCGTACAAAAAATTAATATAAATAAGAGAATCCCCTTTTGGAATTTAAAATTATTTGCAGGGATTCTGATTTGGGGGAAATAATGGACGCTATCGATAAAAAAATACTTGAGCTGCTGCAGCAGAACGGCAGAATGACTGTAAAGGAAATTACACAGACAATCTCACTCACTGCACCGGCTGTAAGTGAAAGAATCAAAAGACTGGAAAAAGATGGCGTGATTGAAGGTTACACAGCTATTGTAAACCCACGCAAAATGGGCAGAGCTGTGCACGCTATTATCAACGTATCTGTTCAGCCAGGCGATACTGAAAAACTGCTGAACCTTGTAAACAACGAACCAATGGTTATTGAGTGTCACCACGTAACAGGCGCATACAGCTATCTGGTAAAGGTTGACGCTGCAGAAATCAACGACCTGGAAAAACTTATTATGAAATTCCAGAAAATGGGTGAAACATCCACACAGATTATTCTGTCCACACCTATTGCACGCAAATCCATTTTATAATTGCTATCATCGAAAATCCTTTCGTTTTTATAATACAAACCAGAAGAGACATTGTAAAATGTCTCTTTTTGTTTTTATATAACAAATATACCGCCTGCATTTATTGCATGCGGTATACATTTTGTAATATCATTTTATAATTTTACTGTCGGTTAATACACTTAACTGTTCCATAGCAGCGTGAGCCTCTTCCCTGGTGTTATATCGGCCTATGGTTTTTGCAGGCCTGTCTGCAAAATATACTTTAATATAAAACTTGCTGCCTTGCTGTGCCATGGTAATTTTTTGCACTGTTTCAGGCTGTCTTTTATGCCGGTCTGTGGCTTTGTACAATTTATCTATCATATCAGCTCCTACTTAATTTTAAGAAATCTTTTCAGACGATAATCCACATATGTAAAACAGGTTACAAACATTTTCCATTCAATCCACAGATAGTTAGGGATATTTTTGAATCTAAATTTTGGTTTGTCTATATCCTTTCTCATTCTGAAGGCATTTTTTGTACCCTCCATCAGTTCTTTGTCAAAACCATTATGTCTGAACATAAGATATTTTGGCAGGAAGCCAATAAGTATAAACGGCATATTAATAATCAGCTGCAACAGAGGTTGATTTTTCCACAGCAGCAATGCTGTGTTCTGACCGGATTTGATGGCCTTGAATGCATTGTAGCGGCCACCTGTTGTGGCTGAGCAGATATGGTAAACTTTTGCTTTTGGGTTGAATATGTTTTTATAGCCGTGAATATTTCCGCGCCAACCCAGGTCCACATCTTCGCCATAGGCAAAAAATGCTTCTTCAAAATAGCCGATCTCATCAAGTATACTTCTTCTGTAAAGGGCTGCGCCACCACAGGCAGAGAAAATTCTTTCCTGTTTCTGGTATCTGTCTTTTGACAGGCCATCGCCGCGTTTGCAGGTCCAGCCGAAAAGCGGAACATAGTCACCGGCGTCATCTGTCAGGTCGCGGTTAAAATGCTGAATCATATGGCTGCCTACAGAAAAAATCTGTGGGTCAGAGTCTGCCACGCGCACCAGTTCAGCCAGCCAATCCGGCTCTGCAAATGCGTCATTGTTGAACATTACAACATATTCGGCATTACTCATACGGATGCCCTGGTTTACAGCAGGGGCAAAACCCAGATTTGTTTCATTTACAATAACCTTAAGATTTTCAAATCTGGTCTGACATTCTCTGATTATATCCATAGAGCCATCTGTGCTGGCATTTTCTATAACAATAATTTCGTATTCGTCATCAAAATTCTGATTAATACAGCTGTCGATACAATCTTTCAGCCATTTTTCACCATTCAGATTAGGAAAAATAATGCTTGCTTTCATAGGCACCTCATATAAGTTATTGCGGGTAAGTCCCCTATCTTTATAATTATAGAATATATTACCGGAATCGTCAATGATTTGGTATTTATACAATAGGAAATTATAGTTTATATGTTTTCTCATATAAACTATAATTTACCCAAACAAAAAATGCCGTGTAAACACGGCATTTAAAGTAAAAATTAATTATGCTTTGTAAGCGATAGCTTCGATTTCAAGTTTAGCGCCCTTTGGAACTGCTGCAACCTGGAATGCAGAACGTGCTGGGTATGCGCCTTCAAAGAATGTTGCGTATACTTCGTTCATTGCTGCAAAGTCTGCAATGTCAGCCAGCAGAACTGTTGTTTTAACAACGTCAGCCATTGTGTAGCCTTCGCTTTCAAGGATAGATTTGATGTTTGTCAGAGACTGTCTTGCCTGGTCTTTGATATCATCTGATGGGAAGTTGCCTGTAGCTGGGTCTACTGGAAGCTGACCGGAAACATAGATTGTTTTTTCTGTTTTGATAGCCTGTGAGTATGGGCCGATAGCTGCTGGAGCATTTTCGCTGTAAACTACTTTTTTCATGTTGATCAAGTCCTTTCGAATTTTACAATACATCTGCACTCAGACATATTTATTTACATTATCATTATACCATTTTTTTACGTCTGTTTCAATAGTGAGACAAAAAAAGTGGTTAGCTATACACAATTTTTTCAACGAAAAACGCACCCGATTGGGTGCGTTTTCCTTATTGATTATATCAATGTTTATCTATCGTTTTAATAATTTTTGATATTTTTTAGTTATGAACATTTACGTTCTGATTATTACATCAGGTCGTAGGATGGGTTCATATGAATTTTACCTGTTTTGTAGAGGTATGTTGCGATACCACCGAATGCAACCATTGAAACAACGTTCAGC